>JAUQVX010000004.1 GCA_039794565.1 Gloeomargarita sp. SRBZ-1_bins_9
GGCCGCTTTTTGACCAATGGCAGGATTGCCCCCGGCCCCTAACCCCCGGGTCAGTTTTTGCCCAATTTGCAGCCGTTTGGCACTGGGTGAACAGTGATGGAGCGCCTGGGCATCGGTATTAATAATCCAAAACTCCACCCCCGTCAAATGGCTGTGAATCATGCGATTAACCGCGTTGCCACCGCCGCCCCCCACGCCGATAACCTTAATCCGGGCCAGGTTGCTAGGTACAATTTCGTTACTGTAAGTCACCGGTTCGCCCTGATGTGTCGGCATAGGATGTACATCCCCATTGGCCAATCGGGTTTCGTTAACGAGGGTGGCGTCATGGGCTGGTTGGTTGTCCTCCTGGATGGACATGCTCTCCCTACCGGTAGGTCGCCGCTCTAGTTGGTCAGAACCACCGTATTTATCCCTAACATATTAGAGGGTCTCTGGAAAAAAAGAAACTTCCCTATGGTTTTTTCCCTCCTTCCTGACCCCCTCACCTGCATTGTACTGATTTTGGGGTGCACCGCCGATGGACCTGCGTGAATCGTTTGCCATGGCCACCCGCACCCTGGTCGCCCACCGTTTGCGCAGCTTCCTGACGGTGCTGGGGATCGTGATCGGCAATGCCGCCGTTATCGCCATGGTGGGGGTGGGCCAGGCCGCCCAGCGCTACACCGCCGAACAATTGGCTTCCCTGGGGACCAACGTGTTGTTTGTGGTACCAGGGCGAGAGGATGCCCGCCGACGGGGGATTGAACCACCGGCCACCCTCACCTGGGAAGATGCCCAAGCCATCGCCACCCAAGTCCCCACCGTGCGCTGGGTAGCCCCCCAAATCAACGACAGCACCCTGGCGAGTTTTGGCAACCGTACCACCCCCACGACCCTGATCGGCACTGTGCCCGACTTTTTCCGGGTGCAAGATTTTGCCCTGCAACAGGGCCGGTTTTTTCAGGAACTGGATGTGCAACGGCAGGCCCGGGTGGTGGTGCTGGGGAGCGATCTGGCTGCTAAACTTTTCGGGGACCGATCGCCTGTGGGAGAGCGTATCCGGCTGCGGAACTTGAGCTTTGAAGTGATCGGGGTACTGGCACCCAAGGGGGCGTTTTTGGGAACCAACCGGGATGACGCGGCCTACATTCCCTTGACGACCATGGCCTATCAACTCACGGGTCGCCGGTCCCCCTATGGATTAACGGTGGCGTTTATTGCCGTTTCCGCCCGGGATGAAACCAGCGTGAGGGCGGCCCAGTTTCAAATCACCAACCTGTTGCGCCGACGCCATCAAATTGTGGACGAGGATGACTTCTACATCCGCACCCAGAAGGAAGCAGTGGCCATTGCCGGGAATATCACGGGGGTGCTGACGATCCTGTTGGCGGCGACAGCGGGAATTTCCCTATTGGTGGGGGGCATCGGCATTATGAACATCATGCTGGTGTCCGTGACCGAGCGCACCCAGGAAATCGGTTTGCGCAAGGCGGTGGGGGCCACGGAAGGGGACATTCTCCAGCAGTTTTTACTGGAAGCGATGGTGCTAGCGGTGGCCGGCGGGGTGTTGGGAACGCTGGTGGGCACAGCGGGCGTCCTGGGGATCGGGTTGGTCACTCCCCTGCAAACCCGGGTGTCCTGGGAAGCGGTGCTCCTGGCGGTGGGGGTTTCGGGGACGATCGGGCTGGTGTTCGGCGTGGCCCCGGCGCAACGGGCGGCCCAACTGGATCCCATTGTCGCTTTGCGGAGCACCTAAACCATGAAAGCGCCCCTGATTCGGCTGCTGAATGTGAGCAAGGTCTATGGGCTGGGGGAAAACCAGGTCCAGGCGCTGCACAACGTGTCCCTAGAGATTCAGCCGGGGGAGTACTGCGCGATTATGGGGGCGTCGGGTTCGGGCAAGTCCACCGCCATGAACATCATCGGTTGTCTGGACCGGCCCACCGCCGGCGATTACTATTTACAGGGAGAAAACGTGGCCCGTTGTTCCTCAACGGAATTGGCCTACATCCGTAACCGGCAAATCGGGTTTGTGTTTCAACAGTTTCACCTACTGCCCCAGCTAACCGCCCTGGAAAATGTGATGTTGCCCTTGATCTATGCCGGCGTCCCCCCCCGAGAACGGCAACAACGGGCGCGCTTGGCCCTGGAACAGGTGGGTCTGGGGCATCGCCTGCACAACAAACCCAACCAACTGTCGGGGGGGCAACAACAGCGGGTGGCGATCGCTCGGGCCATGGTGAACCATCCGGCTTTGCTCCTGGCCGACGAACCCACCGGCGCCTTGGATTCCCGCACCAGCCAAGAGGTGATGGATTTGTTTGCCGCATTGCACCAGCAGGGAGTCACGATTGTCATAGTCACCCACGAAGCGGACATCGCCCGTCGCGCCGAACGGATCATCTGGTTTCGCGATGGTCAGGTCTTGCACGACCACCTGCACCCCGACGATATTCACCAGGCCATCCGGGCCATGTAGTACAGGAACAATACGGACAACCGCCCCCAGCTAAGGCCCAGCAGTCCAGTTTCCCACCCTAACCAACCCCATGGTTAATCCGGCAAGCGGCAAGAGATGAGGTGAAATTCCTCTTCCCGGCGCGCTAGTTCGGCGTAGCACCGGGGGGGCGGCACCGGCAGGTTTTGCAGGTAAAAGAAGGTGGCCTGGGCACCCGCTTCCAGAAACAGCACCACCTCCCTAGTAGGGTCGTAGTGGTCCACCACCTGCAAAAAATGGGCCAGCCAGAATTGGTGGGACAGCAGGGGCATATCTGGGGTGACCAGCCAGGCCCGCAACAGGGGCAACAGCCGCGACCGGGGCACAAAGTAGGTGGGGCAATCCTCCCCCTGGCTGCGGTTGAGGGTGCAAATGACGGCCCCGCGCCCGATCTGGAGAAACCCCGCCCAGGCGTTATACCCCAGCACCAGGTGATTGGTGGTGATAAACCGGGCGTGCCCATCCCCCATCACTGGCTGGACCCCTGTACCTGCGCCCGGAGCTGTTGCGCCGCCGCCACCATGTTTTTCAGGGCGGGGATGACCTCCTCCCACCGGCGGGTTTTCAGGCCACAGTCGGGATTCACCCAGATTTGCTCCGCCGGCAGGTGGGCCAAGCCCTGTTGCAGCAGTTGCACCATCTGCTCGGTGGGGGGAATCGCTGGGCTGTGGACATCATAGACCCCGTTACCCACCTGGTGCCGGTAGCCCCCCGCCACGATCTGCATCAGGGTCTGGTTGTTGCTGCGGCTGTTTTCAATGGACAGAACATCCGCGTCCAGGCGTTGGATGTGCTCGATGATGTCCCCAAATTCCGAATAGCACATGTGGGTGTGGATTTGGGTTTCCGGACGGGCCACCCCGGCTGCCAGGCGAAAAGCATCCACCGCCCAGGTGAGATACTCATCCCACCGCTCCGGTTTCAGGGGCAGTCCTTCCCGCAGCGCCGGTTCGTCAATTTGGATCATGCGGGCACCCGCCGCCTCCAAATCTGCCACCTCGTCCCGCAGCGCCAAAGCTATCTGGAACGCCTGTTCCCGGCGGGAAATATCCGGACGGGGGAACGACCAATTCAACATGGTCACAGGTCCAGTGAGCATTCCTTTAACCGGTTTGCTCGTCAGGGACTGGGCCACTTGAAACTCCCGCACCGTCATGGGCTGGGTCCGGGCAATATCGCCGTAGATAATTGGGGGACGTACACAGCGGCTGCCGTAGCTTTGCACCCAGCCGTGCTCAGTCAAGGCAAACCCCGACAGTCGCTGGGCAAAAAATTCCACCATGTCCGTGCGCTCAAACTCCCCATGCACCAGCACATCCAGGCCAATCTCCTCCTGGTAGCGGATGCACTTGGCAATTTCGGCATCAATGGCCGCCTCGTACTCCGCCTGGGTGATCTGCCCCCGCTTAAGCTTCACCCGCAATTGACGCACCTCAGGCGTTTGGGGAAACGAACCAATGGTCGTTGTGGGCAAGGGGGGCAAAACCGGCTGGCGCGCCTTGCGTTCCTCGTAAGGCAAGGGCCGGCTAAAGTCGCTGGGTTTCAGGTTTTGCAGGCGCTCACGCACCCCTGGATTGACCGGGCGAAAACCCTCAAAGACTTGCCACCGTTGGTTTATGGCTTGGAGTTCTTTTTCCGCCTGGGTCTCCCCCTGTAACGCCTGGGCCAGCAACCGCACCTCCCCCAACTTTTGTTGGGCAAAACTCAACACCTGGTGCAAGGGCGTCGGGAGTTGAGTTTCCAGGTCCACGTCGTAGGGCACAAACTGTAGGGACGCCGACGGTTGCACCCGCAGTCGGGGAGCAAGGGATTGGAGGGTGCGCAGGGTTGCGATCACCGCCTCCGGGGAAATGGCCCAGACATTACGGGCGTCCACCACCCCGGCCCCTAGCACCTTGTCACCGGGGAAGCCGTACTGCTGTACCAGGGCCAGATTGTTTCCCCGGGTGAAATCCAAACTGAGGCCCGCCACCGGTAGTTGCACCACCCAGGGATAGGCGCTCCCCAGGTCGTCAAAGTAGGTCACCAGGTGGATGGGTAACCCCACTTGCGCCAGGGTCTGGTAGGTGGTTTGGTAGAAGGATTGATACCGGTCGGCATCTCCTAGTACCAACGCTGGTTCGTGGATTTGCACCTCCACCACCCCCAGGCGTTGCAGTTCCTCCAATAGGGAGACATAGCGCGGGGTGAGTTCCCCCAGCAACACCGCCAGGTCCACCGTTGTGCGACTCAAACGCACCAGGGTTAAGGGTCCCAACACCAGGGGCACCGCCCGTTGCCCCAACACCGTTTGCGCCCGTTGGACAGTGGTCAAAAAGTCACTGAAATCCGCTGGTTGCAGAGGAACAGTGATTTCTGGGACCAGGTAGTGGTAGTTGGTATCGAACCACTTGGTCATCTCCAGGGCCGGAACCCCCATTTGCCCCCGCGCCATGGCGAAATAGCGATCCAATCCCGCCCAATGCCGGAACCGTTCCGGGACAATGCCGAACCGCAGACTCCAGTCCAGCACCCCATCGTACAGGCTCATGTCGCCCACCCCGATGCGGTCAATCCCGGCAGCCTGTTGGGTTTGCCAGTTTTGCTGTTCAATCGCCTGCGCCGCCTGATACAGGCCCGATTCGTCCAACTGCCCTTGCCAAAAGGCTTCCAGGGCCTTTTTCAGTTCCCGCTGTTTGCCGATGCGGGGATACCCCAATGTCGCCGTTTGTACAGCTGTCCCCTGAGTCATCGTTCTCCCATCCTCTTGCCCAAAAACGACTCAATTTGCCCGGTTCCCCTGCCGACTAGCCCCCAATGCAGGGTCATTCCCAGGACAAACAAAAATCAACCGAGGCCACCTACGGCATTGGCCCCTAAACAGCCTCGATGTCAGCCGGTTTTACCATCACCCACGGGCCCGACACCGGTTCGGTTGTGGACAATCCTGACGCTGAGTAACCATCATCTGTACCTCGCAGACTAGGGTGGACAAACAAACGCCTCCAAGGGAGACGCATCGGCGGGCATCCTGACTGAGCAACCTCTCTAGGTTGGCATCACAGTTGCGGGACAGCGCCGGATTCGCACCGGACTTTCCCCCTTGCGTCTGATGGCTGGCCCCCATCAGAACCGACTAGCCACGACTATAGCACAGGCCACCACCCCCTTTCGGGCGTAATCTCCCGTTACAGATTGTTGAGTTTTGTTATACTGGGGGCCAAGGTCTGGCGGGGTGAGCGATGGCCGGGGAAACGCAGACTGCTTGTCGCCTAGGGCAGACGGAGGTACAGGTAAGTCCCTTGGGGGTGGGCACCTGGGCCTGGGGGGATACCCTGTTTTGGGACTACGGCAAGCAGTACAGCGACCAGGATTTGGCAGCAGCCTACCGGGCCAGTATTGAAGCGGGCGTCACCTTTTTTGACACGGCGGAGGTCTATGGGCTAGGGCGGTCGGAGCAACTGTTGGGGAAATTTGTACGCGAAACCGGGCGAGCCGCGGTGATTGCCACCAAGTTCATGCCCTTTCCCTGGCGGTTGTGGCCCCAGACGCTCTTGGATGCCCTACGGGCCAGTATTCAGCGGTTAGGGGTGGACTGGGTGGACCTGTATCAAATTCACTGGCCGGTGCATTTCCCGGTTTCCCTGGCCGGTTGGATGCAGGCCCTGGCGGACGCGGTAGCCCTAGGGTTGACCCGGGCAGTGGGGGTTTCCAACTACTCCCTGGTGCAGATGCAGGAGGCCTGGCGGGTGTTGGCCGACCGGGGGGTACCTCTTGCCAGCAACCAGGTGGAGTACAGCTTGGTGTGCCGGGCACCGGAGCGCAGTGGTCTGTTGCAGCGCTGTCAGGAACTGGGGATTACCCTGATTGCCTACAGTCCCTTGGGCATGGGGTTGCTCACCGGCAAGTACACGGTGGACCATCCTCCCCCTAAAGCCCGCGGGTTGCGTTTCCACCGGGAGCGGTTGCGGCAGGTGCAACCCCTACAGGGGTTACTACGGGAAATCGGCCAGCAGTACGGCAAAACCCCGGCCCAAGTGGCCTTGAATTGGGTGATTTGCAAAGGGGCACTACCCATCCCCGGGGCCAAAAATGCCCGCCAGGCCCAGGAAAATGCGGGGGCCTTGGGGTGGCGTTTGAGCGATGACGATGTGCGGGCGTTGGACCAGGCCAGCCCCAATTGGTGAGGACCGCTTCACTCGACCGCCGCTGGTTCAGGCCACTTGTGGTGGGCACGGCCATAGGTGCGGGTAAGGTGGGCCAATTTGGCGGCCAGCTCAGGGGTGAGACAGTCGGCGGTGCAACGCCATTCCCAATTGCCTCCCGTGGCCCCGGGCGCGTTCATGCGACCTTCGGGACCCAACCCCAGCACATCCTGAAACGGAATAATGCACCAGCGGGCTACGGACATCATCGCCAGGCGAATGAAATCCCAATGGATGCCCTGGGCGCTCAGGTGCCCCAAATAGCGAATCACCCGCCGTTGCGTTTCCCCATCCAACGTCTCATACCAGGCGACCGTGGTGGGGTTGTCGTGGGTGCCGGTGTAAACCACGCAGTTGGCCGTGAAATTGTAGGTCAAAAAGGGGTTATCCGGGTTGCCATCAAATCCAAATTGCAACACTTTAGTACCGGGCAGGGCAAAAGCATCCCGCAGAGCCTCCACCTCTGGGGTAATCACCCCCAAATCCTCCACGATGATGGGCAAATCCCCCAACTCCCGCTGCAACGTGCGCAACAGCTCCGCCCCTGGCGCCGGCACCCATTCCCCGTGGATGGCTGTGGTTTCCCCCTGGGGCACCCGCCAAAAGGACTCCAAACCCCGGAAGTGGTCAATGCGCACCACATCCACCAGTTGTAATAGATGCCGGAATCGTTGCACCCACCAGGCAAAACCAGTTGCCGCCAACACCTCCCAGTTATAGACCGGGTTGCCCCACAGTTGCCCCGTTTCCGTGAAGTAATCCGGGGGCACCCCCGCCATAAAGGTCACCTGGCCCGTCTCCCGGTCCACGGCAAACAACTCTGGGTGCGCCCACACATCCGCACTGTCATGGGCCACATAGATGGGTAAATCGCCGATAATGCGCACCTGCCGGTCATGGGCATACTGGCGCAGGGCCTGCCACTGATCCCAGAACAGGTACTGCAAAAAGGTATGGAATTCCTGGGCCGGTCGCACCTGGGCCTGCCAGTGGGCCAACGCCTGGGGTTCCCGCCTGGCCAGGGCCGGCTCCCACTCATACCACGGTTGCCCCCCGTGGGTCTCCTTCAGGGCCATAAACAAGCTAAAGTCTGCGAGCCAGTGGGCCTGTTGTTCGGCAAACGCCTGCAAAGCGGCCATGGCAGCGGCATCCTGCTGGAAGTAGTGCCAGGCTAACCGGAGCAAGGGCATTTTTTGCAGATAGGCCGCATCGTAATCCACCCGCCGGCTGGCCGTAGGGGGAGGGGACAGGTCCTTCGGCAACCATCCCCGCTCCTGCAAGGGTTCTAGGCTGATTAACAGGGGATTGCCCGCCATCGCCGAATAGGACAGGTAGGGGGAATTGCCGTAACCCGTTGGCCCCAGGGGCAAAATCTGCCACAGGCGCTGCTCGGCTTCCGCCAAAAAGTCAATCCACCGACGGCTGGCCGAACCCAAATCCCCAATCCCCCACCCCCCCGGCAAGGAGGTCGGATGGAGCAAAATACCGCTGCACCGAGGCCAGGTCATGGTGACCCATGTAAATAAACATTTCAATCTTACCCCGCCGGTCGGGCAATTTCTGGCGCGTCGCCCAATTCCTGGCACAATAAATGTAAACAGCGCTTATTGCTCTGATAAGTTCTGTGACCTAGCAACCCATTGGATGACGACCATGACGACGACAACGACCAACACCCTGGAGACCATGCGCAAATTTGCGGAAACCTATGCCCAGCGGACGGGAACCTACTTTTGTGTTGATTTGGGCGTGACGGCGACGGTGATCCAGGGGCTGGCCAAGCACAAGGAGGAATTGGGGGCGCCCCTGTGTCCCTGCCGCCACTATGAAGATAAGGAGGCGGAAGCCAAGCAAGGGTTCTGGAATTGTCCCTGTGTACCCATGCGGGAACGGAAGGAATGCCACTGCATGCTGTTTTTGACCCCTGACCATGATTTTGCCGGCACTGCCCAGACGATTGACCCGGAATTTTTGGCCAATCACGCTTAACCAGCAGGCCCCTTACCGGTGCTCAGGTACTGATTGGGCCAAGCCATTTCCACTTGTCGGCGGATGGCCAGCAAGTTGACCGTCACTCCCCGTTGAATCTTGTTTTCAACTAACCGCACCGGCAATCCCAGGCGTGGTCGTAGGTGGACGCTGTAAATGAGCTGGGTAGCCTGGGGCTGGGGCTGCAATTCCCACGCGCCGCGAAATGTCACAAAGTCCCCCTCAACCGCGTGAAAGTCAATGCGTTCTGGGTAATGTTCCTCGATGTCCAGCACCACCCGGGCGCGAAAGGAGCATTTCAAGAAGCGCTGGGCGCCGATTTGTTCGAGGCGAATTTTGCCCGGGGGATGGGGCAGCCGCCGGCTGAGGACCAGACTGGGGACAAAGTCGGCCAACCGCTCGTAATCGGTCAGGACCTGCCAGATTGGTTCAACGGGGGCGGGAATGGCGGTCACGGCGCGAATGCTGCGGTCCCAGGGGCTTAGTCGCACCACCTCAACCCTGACATCCCCATCCCCTGGCTGAGTCGTCGATATGGCTGCTTCCTCCATCCCCCCATCAGCCCAGATCCCCCTGCTAAGTTAGCACAACGGTCGGCGTGAGGTGGGCCAGCCGGGGTAACACCACCTGGGCGCCATGGCGTTGCAGGGTCTGGGTGTAGTCATCCGTATCCTGCACATGGGGAGGGAGAATACCGACGGCGATCCAGCGGTAGGCCGGGGCTGCCCGTCGCGCCCGCTCCACGGTCAACATGTCGGCTACCGTGTCCCCCGCATACACAACCGTTGTTCCTGGTGGGCAGCGCCATTGGTCAACCAAGGTAATCAAGCCCGTGGGGTCCGGTTTGGCCGGCGCATCCTCCATCGCCACTAAAGGGGCAGCCAATATGCCCAACCGCGCCAGGGCGTAGGCCGCTTCCCGCCGGGGCGCACCGCTAAAAAAACCCCATCGCCAGCCCTGGGCCTCCCAAGCCCCAAAGTAGTCCGCCGTGACCAGCAAGCGCTCCTGGGTAATCAAACCGGTCGGTTCCGCCCCGTCGCCCCAGTACAGGCTTTGAAAGTATTGGGTAATTTTCGAGATAGGGACGCTGATGCCCCGCCGGCGCAGCAGTTCTTGGGTGGCTTCCCAGTCATTGTTCCAGTAGCCCTCGCTTTTGAGCCGGTCAATGTCTGCCAGGCTGGGCCAGTAACGGCCTTGGGAGAAATGGGCGACCGTTGCCTGTATGGCTCGCCGGTAGGACTGACTCACATCCCGAATCACGCCGTCAATGTCGCAGACAAGTACCCCCACCCGGCCCCAGTGCCCGCACCAATGGCTAAAATTGAAGTGAATGAGCTATTCTAAACAAGCTAGCACAAATCATTCATTTCGGGAGGTGTAGCTCTTGAAATTTCAGTTGAAAGCGCTCTGGCTCCAGAAGGATGTGGGGATAGCAGTGGACCAAATTGTGGGCACCGGCAGCAGCCCCTTGACCTGTTATTTTTTCTGGCCGCGGGACAACGCCTGGGAGCAGTTGAAAAATGAGCTGGATGCCAAATCCTGGATTCCCGAAGCGGATAAAATAGAGCTGTTGAACCAAGCCACCGAACTGATCAACTATTGGGAGGAAGGCCGGGCCAATAATCGCCCTCACACCCTGCAGGAAGCCCAAGCTCGCTTTCCCCACATTGTCTTTGCCGGCAGTAATTAAACGGCTGGGTTGGTTCGGTTCCTCACCCCTGTTGTGAACCTATTTGTTGAGGTGTGTGATGACCACGGCTACCCAGGAAGCATGGTTGCCGAGGACCCTGCTGGGGGCTTTGGCCTGTTTGGATGTGGATGTGGAGCAGGAGTTGGGCCGTTGGCGGGAGGATCGCCAGCGTTGGGGACCCGGTTGGTGGGCTCAGTTCCTGGCTGACCATCCCACGCCGCCGCCGGAAACGGCCTGGACCTTTCCCCCCGCCGCGGAGGCTGATCCGACCGTTGTCGATCAAAGCGGCATGGAACTGGATAGGCCGGCCGGTGAACCCGTAGCGCCCCCAGGCCCAGATTTGGCTCCGGTCAACGCCAGCATGGTTGCGCCGCCGGATCAGGTTTCCCGTCCGGTTGAGGAGGGGTCAGGTGCTGCAGGGGAGGTCACGGAGTTGGCGTCTCGGCCTTCCTGGTCTGAGCGGTTGAACCGGGTATTTGCTCGCCGCCAAGCCGAGGGGGGTTCGAGCATGGTGGACCCCTGGGCGGAGATGTTCTCGGCATCTTTCCATCAGCCGAATCGGGCCCGGGGTTTACGACAACCCGTACTGGGTTTTGCGATTGGAGTGACGCTGGCGACCTTGGGCACGATAGCCGTTCTGGGGGTTGGGCAGCGGTCACGTACACCGGAACCGACGGCCCCGACTTTGAGTGTCCCGGCTCCCCCGCCGGAAAGTGCTGTTTTGCCATCGCCGGTGCCCAATTTGGCCCACAAGGAGCTGCCGGATTTGAGTGCTGTGCCGACGGCCAGTCCCCCTGCTACCCCTAAATCCTCGACGAATCCGGGCTTGTATTACGTGGTGATGGATTATGAAAATGAGCAGAGTCTTCTGCAGGCGCAGCGGGTGGTGCCGGAGGCGTTTGTGTGGCAATTCGATACGGGACTGAAGGTGCAGTTGGGGGCCTTTGAGCTGCGTGACCAGGCGGAGGCTTTTGTGGCAGACTTAAAGGCGAAAGGGTTGCAGGCCCGTGTTTATCCCTAAGAGTAAGAGGTGCGGCGGTGAAGTGGTGGCCCTGGGGCGGTACTCCCCATCCCGAGCAGCGGTTGGACCAGTGGTTGAGCCGGTTGCAGCGGCAGTTGCGGCAAGTTAAGCGGGCGGTGGCGGTGGTGGTGGCGACCCAACGGCGGTTGCGGCGGCAGTTGCAGCGTGCCCGTTCGCCGGAAATACGCCAAGAATTGCGGCAGGCCCTGGTCCATCAAAGTCATCATTGCCGTCGCCTGCAGCAACAACTGTGGGCCTTGGAACAGGAGGTGCAAGCGTTGCAGGCGCGCCAGGAAATGCTCACCGCCCGGATGTCAACGGCAGAGGCCCGCAAAGCTTTGCATGACCTGCGCCAGCACATTACGGAGGGCCGTTTACCCCACTTGCTGCAGGATACGGAAGACCTGGTGAATCGGTTGGAGGCGGAAGTGGAACTCCTCGACCACAGCTTGGGGGAATGCCTGCCGCCGGTGGCCGGTCGTTGAGCGGTGTATTTGCAATCGCTGCACCTGCACCATTTTCGCAACTATACCGACCAGGTGGTGACCTTCCAGGGTCAGCAGACGATTCTCATCGGGGATAATGCCCAGGGCAAGTCCAATTTACTGGAGGCGATTGTCCTGTTGGCGACTTTACATTCCCCTCGGGTGCAGCGGGACGCGGATCTGGTGCAAATGGGGCAAGCCCTGGCCCAGATTGAGGGATATATCCTGCGGCAACCGGACCCGGTGGAGCTGACCCTGGTGTTGCGGGCTTCGGGACGGCGCACCCTGGCGGTGAATCAACGGGTCCAGCGGCGACAGGTGGATTTTTGGGGATATTTACGGGCGGTTTTTTTTTCCTGTCTGGACCTGGAACTGGTGCGGGGCAGCCCTGGTCAACGGCGGGATTGGTTAGACCACATCCTGGTGCAACTGGAACCCCTGTATAGCCAGCTCCTGCAGGACTACCAGCGGGTGGTGCGACAACGGAATGCCCTGTTACGGCAAGAAACCGTCACGCCGGCCCAATTGGCCCCCTGGGATGAGCTACTGGTGCAGACCGGCGCCCGTTTGATGCATCGTCGTGCCCAGTTGATAGACCGACTCCAGCCCTTGGTCCAGACCTGGCACCAGCGGATTAGTCAAGCCGGTGAACAGCTCACTGTGGCCTATGCCCCGGCCGTGGCGGTGCGGGAGGGGGCAAGGATCCAGGAAGAATTCCGGCGGCAACTGGCAGCCAAGGCGATGGTGGAACGCCTCCAGAAGACGACGTTGGTGGGACCTCACCGGGACGAGGTCATTTTTACCTTAAACGGTCAGTTGGCCCGTCATTATGCCTCGCAAGGGCAGCAACGTACCCTGGTCTTGGCCTTGAAATTGGCGGAACTGGAACTGCTGGAAAAGGCTTTTGGGGAAACGCCCCTGTTGTTGCTGGACGATGTGCTGGCGGAACTGGACCCCAAGCGACAACGGCATCTGCTGGCGGTCATTGCCGACCGGGTGCAGACCATCATCACCACAACGGATTTAGACCGTTTTGAACCACCCTGGTTGACCCAAGCTCAGCAACTGCTGGTCCAACAGGGACGCATCTATCCTCGGGGGTAATTGTCTAACCCGGCCTGGGTTGTGTAAGATAAAAAAGCTTTCCTCAGTAGCTCAGCGGTAGAGCGGTCGGCTGTTAACCGATTGGTCCCTGGTTCGAATCCAGGCTGAGGAGTGTGGCAAGCCTTGCTAATGCCCTCGGGAGCCAAAGCGGCAGTAGGGCGGGCGATGGCACGGGTGCGGGGTGCGGCCTAAGGAACTTCCGGCGGGGGAAGGGGTCAGTGGCTATAACCGACAACCCTTGCCAATTCAGCAGGTGTAGCGATGCGATGGATCCAGTCAGTGCTTTTCTTTGGTGGTCGCGTGGGGGTCACCTGGTCCCTGCTTTTGACGGTTCCCACCCGGTCTGTTCCGTTTCAGGTGCTGAATTTGGGTCCGCCCCCCGTGACCAAACGCTGGACCCGCCAACCCCAAGTGTGGGTCTTCACCAGTGACCAGGCCTGGCAACAGTTCTGGGGAGGCCATCGGGGGATCGACCACAACGGGCAACCCCCGGCAGCACCCCCTGTGGATTTCCGACGGCAGGCGGTCATTGGGTTAACGGTCGGTGCTCGTCCGACAGGGGGTTACGGCCTGAAAATTGACCGGATTGAACGGGCAACCGGCAACCGGGGGGTGTATTGGAGGGTGCATTACACGGAGTCGGTGCCCGGCCCGAACTGTCTGGTGACCCAGGCCATCACCACGCCAACTGTGTTCATTGCCGTCCAACCCCCTGTTCCCCAGGTGCAACTCCGGGGGCGCACGGTCACCATATCCTGTCGTTAACCGGATCGCAGCACCACCTGCCCGTTTTGCACCGCCACCAGTTGGATGTCTAGGGGTCCGGCGGTATAAATGGGGCGGCGGGTCACGGACTGTACGTACACTACCCCCTTGAGGTTTTGCAATTGCTCCACAAACTGCACCAGGGCCACCTGGCTAAAAGAACCGACTTTGTTGGTCAGGGGGTCGGCCAGGATGCCGCTTTGGCGGGCGCGGACATTGGAGGCCAGGAATAAACGGTCGAGTTGATTGACAATGGCCACTTCGTCGCTGTTGTCCAGGTCAATGGGGATTTGGGCCACCACCGCCCCGGCGGGAAAAATCAACTGGTTGGGGGTGACGTCAGTAAAGACTTCCACTTCCGGTTCGCCGCTGGAGTAGTTGGCTGCCGCCAGTACCCGCACCACGTAGTCCCGCCCGGTGCTCAGGGTGTTGACCAGGTTGTTGAATTCTGTACTACTGATGCGGATGCGGGGGCCCCTAAAGGGCAGTTGGGACGAATGGAGACAGGCTTCTACCTGGCCTTGCCGCTGTCCCAAGCACCCCGCCACGCGACTGGCCTCCTGTAGGGTTTGTTGCACCACCTGCCGGGCTAACTCGGTGTTGGTAATCGAGCGCACGGTGGCCGTTGCCAGGACCTGTTCCCGCCGGATGGCCACATTGCCCTGGCGCAACTGCCCCACCTCCTGTTCCAAACGACCCCGCACTTGCTCCAGTTGGGTGATGCTGGCTTGCAATTGTTGCCCCTGGCGTTGCAGCCGTTCCGCTTGTAGGCGGGCTTGGGCCACCTGGGTTTGGGCCTGGTGCAGTTGGGCTTGCAGTTGGGCGCGGTCCTTTTTGAGTTCGGCAATTTGGGCTTCTAGAACGCGGGATTCCTGTTCAGCGCTGGCCAGTTTCGCCAGAGCTTGCTGGTAGTTGCGATTCACCTGCGCCAGTTTGGCTTCGATGGCCTGAACATTGCGCTCAGCGGCTTGCAATTGGGCTTGAGTGCGGGCCAGTTGTTGTCGAGCGGCCTCCAGTTCCGCCTGGGCTTCGTCCTTTTGCCGTTGCACCCGTTTCAGTTCAGATTGAATCTGGTTAAGCCGAAATAACCCATCCCGCAACTGCTGGTCGGCAGCAAGCAAAATCCCCAACGTAGTGGCGGAAATTACCCCCCCAGTGGCGATGGTTACCAGTACGGCGGTGGTGCGGGGCCGCAACTTGAACAAACTCAGCCGCGCCTTGCCCACCCGGGTGCCGATGCGGTCCCCCAATGCCGCAATCAGCCCTCCCAGCAGCAAAATGACAATGACCAGGGTGTAACCGGCCACCACAATTCACCCCTCGCCGACCAGGGCCAGCAATTCCGCTTCGCTGAGTAAAGGAATGCCCAACGCCTGTGCTTTTTCCAGCTTAGCACCTGCCTCCTCGCCCACGACGACGTAATCGGTATGGCGGGATACACTACCGGCTACTTTACCCCCTGCTTGTTCGATGAGGGCCTGGGCTTGGCTACGGGTCAAATGGGGGAGTTTTCCCGTCAAGACGAACACTTTGCCCCTCAGGGGGCCGGTCGTAGGCGTTGACCGCTGGCCGAGTTGTAAACCCGCCTGGCGTAATCGCTCCAGCAGCGCCTGATGGTCCGGGTCCTGGAACCACTCCCGCACCGCCTGGGCAATTTCCGGACCGATCCCGTCTATGGCGCACAGGTCCTCTAGGGTGGCCTGCTGCAACCGCTCGGCGCTGGGAAAATGGTCGGCCAGGAGTTCAGCCGTGGCCAGCCCCACATGGCGAATCCCCAGCCCATAGAGCACACGGGGCCAAGGTTTTTGCCGGGAAGCGTCAATGGCAGACACTAAATTGCTGGCAGACTTTTCCCCCCAGCCTGGGAGGCACTGCAACTGTTGGACTGTGAGGTCATAGAGATCCGCTACACTTTGCACCCAGCCCTGTTGCACCAGTTGTTGCGCCGCCTTTTCCCCCAGCCCGCGAATATCCAACGCATCCCGGCTGGCCCAGTGGATCACCTGCTCGCGCACAATGCCGGGACAACGGGGATTGACACAGCGGGTGGCGGCTTCGTCGGGCGCTTGCACCACCGGCTGACCGCACTCCGGACAGTGGGTGGGAAACCGGTAGGGTTGGGCATCGGCGGGTCGCAGCTCGGTCAATACCTCGACCACTTCCGGGATGATGTCCCCCGCTTTGCGCACCACCACCCGGTCGCCGATGTGGATGTCCAGCTCCTGAATCCGTTGGGCGTTGTGGAGGGTGGCGCGGGTCACTTGGGTGCCGGCTAAACGCACGGGCGTCAGTTCGGCCACCGGTGTCAAGGTTCCTGTACGGCCCACTTGCACCGTCACACCCACCAGGGTGGCCACCGCCGTCTCCGGAGGAAATTTCCAGGCAATGGCCCAGCGCGGCGACTTTTGCGTATAGCCCAACCGGGTTTGCATGGCCCCGTGATTGAGCTTGACCACTACCCCATCTGTTCCATAGGACAGCTCGGACCGTTTTGCCGTCCAGGTCTGGTAGTAGCGGGCTACGGCCTCCAGGTCGCTACACACCTGAAAGTGAGGATTGATGCGAAACCCCCAGGTGGCCAGTTGCCATAGCACGTCCTTCTGCGTGGGCAGGTCCACCCCTTGACCCACCCCGTAGGCAAAGAAATCCAAACGGCGCTGGGCGACAATGCGGGGGTCAAGTTGGCGGAGGGTCCCGGCGGCAGCATTGCGGGGATTGGCAAAAGGAGGTTCGCCCTGGGCCTGGCGTTGGCGGTTCAATTCCTCAAAGACGGGGCGGGGTAAAAAGGCTTCGCCGCGAATTTCTACCCTCTCTGGCGGGTTATCGGTCAGCAGGCGTAAGGGAATGCTCCGAATGGTGCGCACGTTGGCGGTGATGTCTTCACCCGTGACCCCGTCCCCCCGGGTGGCTCCCCAAACCAACAGCCCCCGTTCGTAGTAGAGATTCAAGGCCAGACCGTCAATTTTCAGTTCGCAGATATAGAGGTCTTCCGGGAGGGGGTCAGGCCAGAGTTTGCGCCAGCGTTCCTCCCAGGTCTGCATATCTGCCAATTCAAAGGCGTTGTCCAGGCTGTAGAGGGGAGTAGGGTGCGTTATGGGAGGAAAACCCTCGCTGGGCTGGTCGCCAACGCGCTGCGTAGGACTGTCGGGGGTGATCCATTGGGGGTATTGGGTTTCCAGTTCCACCAGTTCCCGGTAGAGCTGGTCGTAGACCTCGTCCGGCAGGATGGGGTCATCCAAAACGTAGTAGGCATGGGCAGCCCGCTGGAGCAGTTCCCGCAACTGTTGCATCCGTTGTTGCGCTACCTCAGGCATACAAGGTAATTCCCCCTGCTGTGCCGTTGTTTTTATCCTACTCACCCCGCAGCGCCCAGGTGCACTCCTTTTTACCCCCGAATCCCGCCCGCCGCTGCACCCAAAATCCACAGGCGGTCAAGGCCCGCTTCAGGTTCCCGGTGCTGGCGTAGGTGCTGAACAGACAAAAGGGAGCAGCATAGTGCCGAATCAACTGGGTCAAAAAGCCTTCCTGCCACAAATCCGGCGAGGTTTTGGCGCTGTAGGCGTCGAATAAAATGCCGTGAATTTGTCCTTGCCAGGCGGGGAGCACCTCCACGGCGGCGTGCAGCTCTAGGGCCTGTGGCAGCCACCGGCGCACCCGGGGCATCTGTTGGGGATAATCCCGGTGAAATTGGGCATCCCGCAGGCGATAGAGACCGTCGAGGGGGGTCGGCTGCCCCTGGGACCACTGTCGGAAGTTCTCCCGCCAGTAAGTTTCGGCCTCAAAGCTGAGGATGCGGCAGGTGTCACTGCGGCCTAACCGCAGCCATTCGCAGGCAATCAGGACTTCGATATAGCCCAGGCCCAGGCCCACGACCAAAAAACGGGGATGTTGGCAGCGGGCCAGCACCGCCCGAATTGCCTCCCCATAGACGTATTGGGTTTCCTGATAGGCCCCGCCCCGATGGTGCATACATTCCTGCTGGGGGCTGGTCAGGTCGCGGATAGTGGGGCTGCCATCGGCGGTCAGGACCAGGGCAAACCGCTGGGTCTCCATGGGTTAGAATGAGTAAACGCCGAGCAGCATTTCCATCCTATGGCAGAAGCCTACCTGCTGGAGAAACTCAAGGCCATTGAGAGCACCTATCAGGATTTAGACCGGCAACTGGCGGACCCGGCGGTGGTGAGCAACCCCCAGGAGTTGCAGCGCATTAGCAAGGCCCGGGCCACGATGGAACCGATCGTCAGTACGTTTCACGCCTGGAAGGCCACCCAGCGAGAACTGCTCGACGCCCAGCAGCTCTACCGGGAATCGGCCCGCGACCCGGAATTTCAGGCCGTTGTTCAGCAGGAGGTGGAAGTGCTGAGCCAGCGCCTGGCCCAACTGGAACAGGAATTGAAAATCCTGCTGCTCCCCCAGGACCCCAACGACGAGAAAAACATCATGCTGGAAATCCGGGCGGGGGCTGGCGGAGATGAGGCAGGCATTTGGGCCGGTGACCTGATGCGTATGTACACCCGTTATGCCGAGCGCCAGGGGTGGAAAGTGCGGCTGGTGAGCGAATCGCCGGCGGAAGCGGGGGGCTTCAAGGAAGTAGTGCTGGAAATCGAAGGGGACCGGGTCTATAGCAAGCTGAAATTTGAGGCGGGAACCCACCGGGTGCAGCGGGTGCCAGTAACGGAAGCGGCCGGCCGGGTGCATACCTCTACGGCAACGGTGGCGGTGATGCCGGAGGTGGACGAGGTGACGGTGGAAATCAACCCCAACGACATCGAAATCACCACGGCCCGGTCGGGGGGCGCCGGTGGGCAAAACGTCAACAAAGTCGAAACAGCGGTGCATTTGTTCCACAAGCCGACGGGGATTCACATCCACTGTCAAGAAGAGCGCAGCCAACACAAAAACAAAGAACGGGCCTTACAACTCCTGCGGGCCAAACTCTATGACATGCAATTGCAGGCCCAACAGGAATCGGTGAGTTCCCTGCGGCGTTCCCAGGTGGGGACGGGTGCCCGTTCGGAAAAAATTCGCACCTACAACTACAAAGACAACCGGGTAACAGACCACCGCCTGAACCAGAACTTTGAACTGGACCGGGTGCTAGAGGGGGAACTGGAGGCCATCATCGAAGCCTGTATAGTCAAAGACCAGCAGGAACGGTTGGCGGCCTTGGCGGCTGAGAGTGTCAATGGGGGGAGCAGTTAGTTGACGGGGCTATCCACAACGGCCACTCCGTCCGAGCGCACTTCCGTCACCGCGTTGACGTCAAGCACCAGCACAAACCGCTGTCCCATCTTACGCGCTAGAAACTCCTCCAGCAATTTCACCTGGTAGGGCGTAATGGTCTCCGGCGTCCGCACCGTTAAATGGGTTTCCGGTGGGTTTTTGTACCAGTCGGTGCGAATCCGCAGCAATTCCACCCTTTGAAACGTCACCGTTCCCCGCAGGAGGGCCCGGCGAATGGCCGCTTCCAGGCGGTTTTGGCGGGTCAGTTCCCAGAAACTCATCCCCAGGGGAATCAGCAACAGGCTGGTTAAAAAGGTGGCGACCGACAGCACCCGGCGAGCCTTGTACCAGGGGGTATAACCGGCCAGGACAAAAGCCACCATACAGGCCAACGCAATACCCAACAAATTGGTCAGAAACAGCAAAAAGGCTCCCCAACTCAAGCGCCAGTCGGCTTGGGAAAGGCCCAGCCCCACCACACAAATCGGCGGCATCAGGGCGACAGCAATCGCCGTTCCCGGCAGCGTGGGCGACACCTTGGGTTCTATACGCGCGTAACCGCAGATACCGCCGGCAGCTATGGCAATCCCCAAGTCCAAAAGATTCGGGGTTGAGCGGGCAAGAATTTCACTGCCAAACTGGGGCAAACTGACAATGATGCCGATGAACCAAGACAGTCCCACCGCCAACAGGAACCCTACCCCCAGCGAGACAACAGCTTTGCGAAACAGGAGCACATCCCCGGTCAAAGCCCCAAAGGCCAGACCCCGGATAGGCATCATCAAGGGCGCCACTACCATCGCTCCGATAATGACGGCAGCGCTATTGGTGAGCAACCCCAGGGTGGCAATCACACAGGAGCCGATCACCAGCACCACGTAGGGGCCATCCAGTACCGATTCGGCGTACACCTCCTGGCGAATGGCCTGCAACTCCTCGATCTCCGCCAGGGTACGCGGGCCGTGCCATCGCTGGAACCAGGACATGGTCACCTTCCCTCCGTTTGTTGCCTTATGATAGAGCAAATGCGATGGAACCAGCGATGCGGGTGTGGGCAGAGATTGCACGGCTTTTGGCACCTCCGGGGTATAAGCGCTTAGCCAGCCAAGTTGTTCGGCGCCTGACGACACCACCGTCCCCTAAGCCATTCCCAGAATCCCTAATTCGTGACCAACTGGCCCGCACCATCCCCGGTAGCCAGACCGAAGTACCTACCCCCTATGGCCGTATTGACATCCTCACCCCCACAGAAATCATCGAGGTCAAGCGGGCCAGCCAGTGGAAACAGGCCATTGGGCAGGTGCAAATCTACGCCCGGGCTTATCCCCATCACCGGCTGCGCATTCACCTCTTTGGCCCGGTTAAAAACAAGAAACTCATTCGCCAAACCTGCCGAGACCAGGGCATCCGTTGTACTTTTGCAGAAGAGATCACGGGTATTTGACCCGGTAGTGCAGAAATAACTCCTGGTCTACGCGTTCACAAGTGAGCAACTCCAGGGCAAGGGGCTGGGGCAAGCCAGGGCCATCCACGAGGGTTGGGGCCGTCGCACCGCCTACCAACAGGGGGCACAGAGTCAGCCACAGGTCGTCAATGACCCCGGCAGCGAGTAAATCCGCCAATAACTCGCCCCCCCCCAGCACAGCAATGCGGCGCAACCCCAGGGCAGCAAATTCCGCCAGCAGCGCCAGCCAGGTCTGATCCCACCACACCCGGGCAAAGACTGGCTCTGTCTGCCACCGCTGCGCCCCCAGTTGGGTCGTCACCAACCAACGTGCCAAGGGTTGTCGAAAAAAGGCCATATCCCGGTCTAGGTCACCGCTGCGACTGCAAATGATGTGTAGGGTTTGCGGGGGTTTTCCCTGACGTTGGCGCCAAGCTAACAGGGCTTCGTTGTGAACCAACATGCCACTGCCATAGGCCCGCAACGTTTGAGCGCCCATGAGGACTGCATCGCTGTGGGCCACTTGGCGTTCCAGGTGCGCCCGGTCGGCGGGAGAACCAAAGTGAGCCGCACCCCGCTGTACATCGGCAATTTTGCCGTCTGCCGTCATAGCCAGAACTGCCGTCATCTGGGGGCGCATGGGGTACGTTAAGATAGAAAGCCATATTGATTCTAGGGAATCTATGCGTTGCTCGCGGCTGTTGCTGGTGACCCTACGCGAGGACCCGGCAGAAGCAGAAATTATCAGCCACAAATTGCTCCTGCGGGCAGGGTACATCCGGCGGGTCAGTGCGGGGATTTATGTGTATTTGCCGTTGATGTGGCGGGTGCTGCAAAAGATCATGCAGATTGTGCGGGAAGAAATGGATGCCGCCGGCGCGCAGGAATGCCTATTACCCCAGTTGCAACCCGCCAGTTTGTGGCAAGAATCGGGGCGCTGGGAAACCTATACCAAGGGCGAAGGGATTATGTTTACCCTGACGGACCGGCAACAGCGGGAAATGGGCCTGGGACCAACCCACGAAGAAGTGATCACCGATGTCGCCCGCCAATTGATCCGCTCCTACCGGCAATTGCCCCTGAACCTCTATCAGATCCAGACCAAGTTTCGGGATGAAATTCGCCCTCGTTTTGGCCTGATGCGGGGCCGGGAATTCATTATGAAGGACGCCTATTCCTTCGATGCTGATGAGGAAGGCATGCGCCGGTCCTATGAGAAGATGTACCACGCTTACTGCCGTATTTTGGAGCGGTGTGGGTTGGCGTACCGCCCGGTGCAAGCCGACAGTGGGGCGATTGGGGGTTCCGCTTCCCAAGAATTTATGGTCCTAGCGCCAGCGGGGGAAGACGAGGTGCTCTATACCCCAGATGGCCAGTACGCCGCCAACGTGGAAAAAGCGGTTTCCCTGCCCCCTGACCCGGCGCCCTCCCCCTTTACCCAGGCCGAACAAAGATACACCCCCCATACCCCAACCATCGAAGCCCTGTGCGCCTACCTGAATTGCTCACCCACCCAAGTCGTCAAAAATGTGATGTATCAGGCCATTTTGGACACGGGACTTGTGGTGCTGGTGCTGGTGAGTATACGCGGCGACCAGGAGGTCAATGCGGTGAAATTGACCAACGAAATCACGCGCCGGGCACCGACTCTGGGGGGACAGCGGGTTTTGAAGCTGATGCCGGCCGAGCAAGACCATCCAGACGCCTGGGCAGCTCAACCGTTGCCCTGGGGTTACATCGGACCGGACCTACCCGATACCTACCTCAAAAAAGACCCCAACATTTACCCCCACTTCCTACGTTTGCTGGACCAAACCGTGGCACCCCTCAAAAACTTTGTCACCGGCGCCAATCGGGTGGATTATCACTGGGTGGGGGCCAACTGGGGTCAGGAATTTCCGGCCATCACGGCTACCGTAGATGTGCGCAAAGCCCAGGCGGGTGACCGCGCCCTCCATGACCCCCAGCAAACCCTGCACAGCGCCCGCGCCATCGAAGTCGGACATATTTTTCAACTGGGCACCAAGTATTCTGCCGCCATGGGCGCCACCTACACCAACGAGCAAGGGCAGGAAGTTCCCCTAGTCATGGGGTGTTATGGCCTGGGGGTCTCCCGCTTGGCCCAAGCCGCCGTTGAACAATCCCACGACAGCGATGGCATGATTTGGCCGCCCGCCATTGCTCCATATCTGGTGATCATCTCCGTACCCAACATGCAGGATGCGCACCAGGTCGCCGTCGCCGAAAAGCTCTACCAGGACCTGCAAAAAGCCGGGATGGACGTACTGCTGGATGACCGACCCGAGCGCGCCGGTGTGAAATTCAAAGACGCCGATTTGATTGGCATCCCCTACCGGGTGGTACCGGGGCGTTCCCTGGCCAACAACCAAGTAGAAATCATTACCCGCAAGGACCACGCGACAGAATTGGTGGCCCTGGAAAACGTTATCACCTTTTTCCAGACCCGACGCCCCTAGAATTGCCCGGCCAGCGCCTGGACACACCGTTCGCAAAGCTCGGGATGTTGGGGGTCCTGGCCCACCCGCTCCGAGTAATTCCAACAGCGTTGACACTTGCGCCCGGCCGCCGGTTGCATCTCCACCTGCCAGCGCTGCCCCGGTTCACCCGGCTCCACCCGCACCTGCGACACCAGGAATAAATAGCACAGTTCGTCCACGCCGTTGCTGGGGGTATTGAGCGCCTGCAAGCGGGCCAACCATTCCGGGTCGCCAACCCGCAGGATGATCTGCGCCTCCAACGACGAGCCGATGGTTTTTGCCGCCCGCGCCCCCTCCAACACCCGATTCACCTCCGCCCGCAGGTCCCGCCACTGCTCCCAGACCTGGGCCAATTCCGGTTGCCGCCACTGCTCCGGCACCTCCGGCCAACGGGTCAAAAACACCGATTTTGCCCCCGGGTCATAGGGCATAAATTGCCAAATGTCCTCGGCCAAATGACACAAAACCGGCGCAATGAGCTTGGCTAATGTCTCCAGCGTTATCGCCAGCACCGTTTGACAACTGCGCCGCCGGTAACCCTTGGGCGTACTGATATACAGCCGGTCCTTGGCAATATCCAAGTAAAAACTGGACAAATCCACCACACAAAAATTCTGGATCGTCTGGAAAAAGCGATAGAACTCGTACTGGGCAAACGCCTGGGTCACCGTTTCCACCACCTCCGCCAACCGGTGCAGCAGGTAGCGGTCCAACGCCGGCAACTCACCGTAGGCCATCGCCTCCGTCCGGGGGTCAAAGTCGTAAAGATTCCCCAGCAGAAAACGGGCCGTATTGCGAATCTTGCGGTAGATGTCCGCCATTTGGTTGAGAATAGTGCGACCCAAAGGCACATCATCAGCGTAGTTGACCGAAGCCACCCACAGGCGCAACACATCCGCACCGTAGGCCGGTTCCGTTTGGGGATTTTTGCCGCCGTTGATCACCACCAGCGGGTCCACCACATTCCCCAGGGACTTGCTCATCTTGCGCCCCTGCTCATCCAGGACAAAACCGTGGGTGAGCACCTGTTTATAGGGGGCCTTTCCCCGCACCGCCACCGAGGTCAGCAAGCTGGACTGGAACCATCCCCGGTGCTGGTCCGAACCTTCCAGATACAAATCCGCCTGGTCCGCCAATCCCCGCGCCTGCAACACCGCTGCCCAGGATGACCCCGAATCAAACCAGACATCCATCGTGTCGGTGCCCTTGCGGTAGGTGCGCCCATTGTGGCGATAGGCCGGGGGCAGCAACTCCTCCACCGGTGCCGTCCACCAAATGTCCGAACCGTGCTGGCGAATCAAGTCCCGCACATGGGCAATCGTCTCCCCATTCAGCAGGGGTTCATCCGTTTCCATGTCATAGAAAACCGGGATGGGCACCCCCCAGGCCCGCTGTCGCGAAATGCACCAGTCCGTCCGCTCTTGCACCATAGCTGTGATGCGGTTTTCCCCCTGGGGCGGAATCCACCGGACCTGGCGAATCGCCTGCAACGCCAACTCCCGAAACCCACTCACCGAAGCGAACCACTGGGCCGTCGCCCGGAAAATTGTGGGTTTTTTAGTGCGCCAGTCGTAGGGGTATTTGTGGGTGTAGGGTTCATGCTTAACCAGCAGTCCCCTTTGCCGCAGCGCCTCGATAATCGCCTGGTTACCCTCCTGGAGTACAAACAGTCCGGCGAACTCCCCCGCCTCTGGGGTAAAGCACCCGGCTTCATCCACCGGCGACAGCAAGGGCAACCCGTACTTTTGCCCCACCTGATAGTCCTCCAGACCATGCCCCGGCGCCGTGTGCACCAGTCCCGTCCCCGACTCCACCGTGACATGCTCCCCCAACACCACCACGCCCTGCCGGTCAAACAGGGGATGTTGGTAGTGGCAAAACTCCAGCACCTTGCCCGGAAACCTGCGCGTTACGGTCACCTCCTGCCCCACCACCCCCTGCCATTTCTCCACCAGCGCCGCCGCCACGATTACCGGGGGATAGGACCCACTGGTGACCACGGCATAGGTGACCTCTGGATGCACCGCCACCGCCAGATTCCCCGGCAACGTCCAGGGCGTCGTCGTCCAGATGGCCAGGTATGGCCTTTCCCCATCCCCCACTGCCGCTTGGGCTGCCGGCGTCAATTCCGTCAGGGGCATCAGGGCATAGATACTAGGGGACACATGGCCATCGGGATACTCCAATTCCGCCTCCGCCAGGGCCGTGCGCGAACTGGGACTCCAATGCACCGGTTTCAGGCCCCGATAGATATACCCCTTGAGCGCCATTTGCCCAAACACCTCGACCTGGGCCGCTTCATAGGCCGGGTCCAGCGTCAGATAGGCCTGCTCCCAATCCCCCCAGACCCCACAACGCTGAAAACTCCGTTTCTGGCGCTCCACCGCCTCCAGGGCATAAGCTTTCGCCTTCTGGCGCAGTTCGATGGGTGTGAGTTTTTGCCGTACCTCGGCGGGCAACTCCTGCAACACCTTCAGTTCAATGGGCAATCCGTGGCAATCCCAACCCGGCACAAAGGGCGTGGAATACCCCCGTAGCCGATAGAACTTGTTAATGATGTCCTTGAGGATTTTGTTGAGTGTGGTGCCCATGTGAATATCCCCGTTGGCGTAGGGGGGGCCATCGTGCAGGACAAAGGTGGGGGCCTGGGGGTCTTGCGCCTGGGGAATCCCTTCCCGTTGCCAAAAGGCTTGAATCTCCGGTTCCCGCACCGTGGCATTGGCCCGCATGGGAAAGTTCGTCTGCGGCAGATTCAGCGTGTGTTTGTAATCCCCCCCCAGTTCGGTCATAGGCCCTGCTGCTGATCACTCAACATCTTTTCATTCTAACGAGGGGCGGGTCCCCCTGGTCAGGGATAAAAATGCTCCGCAGCACCGATCCCTCAGAATCTCCTGGCCATTGGCCCTGGATGCCCCCCACAAATGCCATATTTTCACCTCTGAACCAAACCATTAAATATTTGCATATTTCTTTCAGGAAGAAATCAACTCTCGGCAAAAACTACCGGTGCAAAGGAGGTTCAACCATGGGCAAATGGTCAAGAGATTATTAGCTATAGGCACTACTAGCAGCGCCAACCAGTTTATCCCAGGGGAGTTCCCCTTGTGCCCTGCGTTATTTCAGTCTTGAACCCCAGAAAGAAATTGCTGGTCTGTGGGTCGAGCCTGGTCAGTATTGGGTTTATGTGGGGGGGGAACGCTCACCCAACAGTTGGCGCAAATCAGGACCCTATTGACTAGGTGGTGAAAGTTTATCCCGATGGCCCAGCCGGCGTCCGTCCTTTCCGGAAGGCGGCTGCCTTACGCTATGCCCATGGCTCATTCCAGCGGATTTTTTCGGTCACCCTCTGCCCCAACTAACTTTTGTAGCTGGGAATACGAAATTGCCGCGTCACTGGCGCTATTGTATTGCTCTAGCGTAAGCTATTCCAACCCTCCGATTGACGATCTGGTGTGGTCCCTGTGGGGGCCTTTTTTGTTTCCAGCGCGAATCGGGCCGTTAATTCCCCTGCTGGCAAGGGGGGACCTACCCAATAGCCCTGTAAGCCATCACAACCCCAATCCTGGAGAAGGTGAGCCTGTTGTTGCGTTTCCACCCCAACGGCAATGGTGCACATGCCTAAACTCTGGGCCAACAGGACCGTGGCCTGCACCAGCAGTTGCGCGTGGGTTAGTTTGGTCAAGGGGGCGATGATGGCCGGATGGAACTTCAACGTTTTGACCCAGGATAGGCACCCTTGAGCTGTTGCTCCCCCACCCCAGCCATGGATGCTGAGGCCGATGCCCAGGTCCTGGATGCTTTGCAACCAGCGGGGGTCCGCTTGCATCATGACCTCCTCGTTCATTTCCAACTGCAACTGCTGGGGAGGGAATCCGGCGCCCTTGAGTAGGTCTGCTAAGCGAGCGGCAAAATCGGCCTGCTGGAGGGAACAGGTTGATAAATTGACAAACAGCATCCACTCTGCCGGCCACTGCTGCATTTGGGTCACAGCTGTGGTCAACACCCACCAGTCTAATTCCCCCAGCAGCCCCGCCGCCGCCACATCCCCTAAGAAGGAGTCCGGCGCCAAAATCCCTTGTTGGGGGTGATACCAACGGACCAGCGCCTCCACCCCTAACACCCGCCCATCGGCAACGGTCACCACCGGCTGATAGTGCACTTGCAATTGTCCCTCCGCCAAGGCAGTGCGAATGGCCGAATCGGTAGGGGCGGAACGGTACATGTCCGTCGTAAACACCACCCACTGGGATCGGCCTTGATTTTTCGCTTGGTACATGGCCTTATCCGCATCCTGCAACATTTGCTCCGGGGTTTCGTAGTGGGGATGGCCGTAAACGACACCCATGCTGGCCTGCACGGCAACCATCTGCCCCGCTAGCGTTAGGGGTTGGGCAATGATCTGTTGCAACTGGGTCAAGCGGCCGGGCAACTGTTCAGGGGTCAAAGCATGGAGGATCAGGGCAAACTCATCCCCCCCGAGACGGGCCACCATATCCCCTGTCGGTAGGGCAGACTGCAACCGCCGGGCAATGGTGACGAGTAATTCATCGCCATACAAATGCCCCAGGCGGTCATTAATTTCCTTGAAGCGGTCGAGGTCCAGGAAAACTAGGACAAAGGGTGGATACCTCCCCTGTTGGCAGTGGGCCAGGGCCTGGAGCAGGCGTTCCAAAAACAACCGGCGATTGGGCAAACCTGTGAGCGGATCATGGAACGCCTTGTGTAGCAGTTGCACTTCGACTAATTTTTTCTCGGTGATGTCCCGGCCAATCCCCTGGATTTCCTGCAACCCTCCTTGACCATCGAAAAAACCCTGTACTGTCCATTCGTACCACTGCTCCGGCAGACCCACCAGCCGACATTCCAGGGTGAAGGTAGGCCGATCGGGGGTTAACGACCGCAAGTGGGCTAAAAACCGTTGTTGGTCTTCTGCACAAAATGGGTGGACAAAGGGGCGGTGCAATAACTGGGCTTCGCTGCGTCCGGCATAGCGACAAAAGGCCGGATTGACAAAAGTTAACTCCCCATCTGCCCTGGCCCGATAAATCAACTCCGTTTGATGGGTCACCACCGTGCGCAGGCATTCTTCCCTAGCTTGCAGCGTCTGGAGCAGATGCATTTGATCGGTGATATCCAGGGATACTCCCACCACCCGCGCCGGTTGTCCCTCGCCGTCACGCAATAACTGACTGATGGACTGCAACCACCGCCAGTTACCATCAGCGGTGCGCACCCGGTACCGCTCCTTGGCCTTATCTCGCTCCCCCCGCAAATACTGCTGCCGAATGCGAAGCAGCTGGGGCAGGTCCTCAGGATGAACCAGCTGCAGGGGCGCTGAACCGGTTAATCGCATGGTCTGGGGTTCGTCAGGGGGGTACAAACCAGGGTCATGGGTGTAACGGGTAATTTCCATGATGTCCTTGGCTACATCCCACTCCCAGATGAGGAGTCCCGCCGTCTGGGCCGCTAGTTTCAAGCGGGTTTCACTTTCCTGGAGGGATTGCTGGGCCACCACCTGATCCGTCAAGTCCACCAGTTGGGACAAGAACAGGAGGGGTCTCCCAGCCGAGTCCCGAGCAATGGCCACCTTACTCAGGCGAATGTAGCGCAGGTCCTGGGACGGCAGTTGCAGGCGCAGTTCCAGGGTCAGCTGGGGAATTTTGCCGGCCAACAAACGGTTATTAGCGGTGACATACCATACCGCCCCCGATCCTCAGGATGGATAAAGTGAACGCACTCCTCCGACAGCAGCGACGCGGTATCTTGGCGGAGCAATTGCCCCATCGCCGCATTCACCCGCAGAAAGCGCCCCTCCGTGTCTGTGATGGACATGGGGATGGGGGAACGCTCAAAAGCCAACTGGAACTGCTCCAGACTCTGGCGCAACGCCCGGTTAATTCGCCACTTTTCCGTCACATCCTGGACCGTTATGTACAGCAGCCGCTGACCTCGGATCACCAGGGCTTGACCGTAGCAGGCCAGATGCAGTAATCCGCCGTCCCGGTGCCACACCCGCAACTCCTCGGGGACCCGGTCCACACATCCCTGTATCCAGCGCTGGTAGGCTCGGCGTAGCTTGCGACGGTCGGCCGCATGGACCAAACGCAGCAAACCTTTAGGCGATAGGCGGAGCAATTCCGTCCGGCTGTAACCCAGGATGTGGCACAGGGCCGTATTCACCAACCGCACCCGCCGGTCCTGAAAAATAGCCATCCCCAGGGGTACCGCTTCCAAGAAAACCTGGTCATCGTTTTTGGGCCGCACCGCACTTTGCAGTAACCGTCGCCCCTGCCAGGTCAACACCCGCGCCGTAATTTCCACAGGGATCACCTGTCCATCCCGTCGTTGCATCCGCGCCGATACTGCCATAGTCCCCCCGGCCTGCACCCACTGGCAGAAATCACGCTGGGCCGTCGCCTGTTCCCAGGGGGGATGACACTCCCACTGGCAACGGCCTATCAGCTCCGCCGGGGGATAGCCCAGTAACGCCTCCAGCTGGGGATTGACCTCCAGAATTTCCCCCGTCTGGGCATCACTGAGCAAAATCCCATCGCTGGCCGACGCGAACAGATGCCGGTATTTCGCCTCAGTTTCCCCCAACGCCCGTCTCAGGTGCCATTGCCGCAGCGCTTGGGCCACCGCGGTCCCCACCGAAGCCAGTAGGTGAGCTTCCGTTGTCTGCCACTGGCGCACCTGGACGCAATCGTCAAACCCGATGAACCCGTACAACTCTTCACCCGCTAGCAGGGGCACCACCAGGATACTCACAATGCCCTGCATCGCCAGACAGTCCCGCTCCGGTGGGGGGAAATCGGCCACAGCGCCGTAAATTGCCTGCCCCCGCTGTAGGGTCGCCAGCCAGTGGTCAAAGCCATTAGCCCGGTAATCAAAATTCTGTAACTGGGCATTATGGCGCTCTGGCTTGATTCCCGGCGCGCACCATTCCGCCACCTGGGATGCCAGCACCTGTCCCTGGCCCCCCCAATGATGCTCAAAAATATACACCCGTGACACCCCCACCGTTTCCCCCAGCACCTGGAGAATGGGGTCATACAAAAGGCGGGGGTTTTCGGCAGCCAGCAACCAATTTTGGATTTGGACAATGGCCCGTAATGCCGCTTCCGAGGACTGGTGGTGCATCAGGGGGAGGGCTAGACCTTGTCAACCGTTATTGGTTGCACGATAGCACAGACGGATACTGCCCGGCCTTAATCGCTCAACCCTGGCAGGTACACCCGGTGACCGGCAGCCCTGAGGGTTAACTCCTGGCGCGCCAATTCCAAATCATGTTCCACCATCATCCGCACCAGTTGGGGAAACGTGCAGCGCGGTTGCCAGCCCAATCTCTCCCGGGCCTTGGTGGCATCCCCCAACAGGTGGTCCACCTCCGTTGGCCGGAAATACCGGGTGTCAATTTTGACATAATCCCGCCAGTCCAGCCCCACCAGGCCAAAGGCCGCTTCTAAAAACTCCTGCACCGAATGGGCTTCCCCCGTGGCAATCACGTAGTCATCCGGCTCCGGCTGCTGCAACATCAGCCACATGGCCTCTACGTAGTCCCCCGCAAACCCCCAGTCTCGCTTGGCCGCCAAATTGCCCAAATACAACGCCTGTTGCAACCCCACCTTGATCCGCCCCACCGCCCGGGTAATTTTGCGCGTTACGAAGGTTTCCCCCCGGCGCGGGCTTTCGTGGTTAAACAAAATGCCATTGCAAATAAACATCCCGTAGGCCTCCCGGTAGTTGACGCAGAACCAGTAGGCCGCCACCTTGGCCACGGCGTAGGGACTACGGGGATAAAACGGCGTTTTTTCATGCTGCGGCGGTGGCGAGGCCCCGAACATTTCCGACGAACCCGCCTGGTAAAACTTCACCCGTCGCCCTGAGGTCTGCTCGTAGTCCCGCACCGCCTCCAGCAGACGCAACGTACCCGTGGCCACCGCATCCGCCGTGTACTCCGGTTGGGCAAACGACACCTTCACGTGGGATTGTGCCCCCAAGTTGTAGACCTCATCGGGCTGGACCAGCTCCAACACGCGGCGTAGGCCCGTGCCATCCGTCAAATCCCCGTAGTGCAAAAACAGGCGCGCCTGGGGGTCATGGGGGTCCCGATACAGATGGTCAATCCGGCTGGTGTTAAAAAGGGACGCCCGCCGGACAATCCCATGCACCACATAGCCCTTCTGGAGCAAAAACTCCGCCAGGTAAGAACCATCCTGACCCGTAATCCCCGTAATCAGCGCTTTTTTCATCCCCTGCTAGTACTGCGGCACAGTCGGGTCAATCTCCCGGCTCCAGGCCAGAATCCCGCCTTTGACGTTCATCCCCACCCGGCCCGTTTTTTGCTTGATCAAATGCAGGGCCTTCAAGGACCGACCACCCGACTTGCAATGCACCACCAATTGCTGGTCCTCCCGCCACAGTTGCAGCAGTTTTTCCAAACCCGGCCCCTGCTCCAACTCTGACAAGGGAATCAACACCGATCCGTCAATGTGGGCCACCTCGTACTCGCCGGGGTTGCGCACATCCACCAGCAAGGTCCGCTCCGGTTGGGTAGTCAACAACCTGTGCAGCTCCTGCACCGTGATTTCCGGGATTTCTGCCTGCATCTGTTGGGTTTGCTGCCGCGCCTGGGTCACCCCACAAAACTGCTCATAGTCTATCAATTCTTTAATCACCGGGCGGTGGGGATGGGGCCGCAGCTTCAACTCCCGAAACTTCATCTTTAGGGCATCGTAAATCAGCAAGCGCCCGCTCAGGGTCTCCCCGATCCCTAGGATGATTTTGAGCACCTCCGTCGCCTGCAGCGCCCCAATCACCCCCGGGAGCACCCCCAAAACCCCCCCTTCGGCGCAAGAGGGCACATCCCCTGGCGGCGGCGGTTCGGGGAACAAATCCCGGTAGGTCGGCCCCCCCTGGTAGTTAAACACCGACACCTGCCCCTCAAACCACAAAATCGAACCGTACACAAACGGTTTGTTCAGCAGGGTGCAGGCATCGTTGATCAAATAGCGGGTGGGGAAATTATCCGTCCCGTCCACCACCACGTCGTAGGGGCGAATAATGTCCAAGGCGTTGGCAGCCGTCAGTTGGGTTTCATACAGGTCCACCTGGCAATGGGGATTGAGCTGGGCGATGCGGTCTTTGGCCGACTGGGCCTTGGACTGCCCCACCCGGTCCACGCTGTGAATAATCTGCCGCTGGAGGTTGGAAATGTCCACCGTATCGAAATCCACAATACCGATCCGGCCAATACCGGCTGCCGCCAAGTACAACAGCACCGGCGAACCCAGACCCCCCGTCCCCACACACAACACCTTGGCTGCCTTCAGTTTCTTCTGCCCAGCCACCCCCACCCCCGGCAACAACAGGTGTCGCGAATACCGTTCGTATTCTGCCTGGGTCAGTTCCACGGTCATCCCTTGCCCACCACCAACGCGCCAATTTTCATAGGATAAATCAACGGGTCAAATAGGCCAAGCCCACCAGCACCCCTAGCAATCCCAGACTGGTTAAGGTAAAGTGCCATAGGGACTTACGCCCTTGGCGCACCATATTCCGCATCGCCAACCGTACATAACTGGGGGGACGCTTTTCCACCATAGAACCCAGGGTACGTTATCGCCTCGTCCTTTCCAGTCTAGCCTAGCCGGGCATTATTAAGAATTACAAAGCCCCTGTCATTCCATCTCGGGTTCGTTACAATTTGAGGTAACTCGGTGGGGGAGCGACTCGATGGAGACGCTAGAGTTTGTCATTCGCCCGGACGGTCGGGTGGAGGTATGGGTGCAGGGGATTCCCGGTGCAGCCTGTATGCAGGTTTCCCAGGCCATCGAGGAGCAGTTGGGGGTCGTCACCCAGCGGGAATGGACGGCGGAGTATTTCCAGACGGTCGTCACCCAGCCGCAGCAACAGGATGTCCACGTGCGTTAAAGGTGGTTTTTATGTCTCACTTCAGCACCATCCAAACCAGCCTACGGCAAAAAGAAGCGCTCACAGCGGCCCTCACGCGGTTGGGTTACGCCTATCAAACAGGGCCGTTGCCGGTGCGGGGCTACCGGGGGCAAACCCAGTTGGCGGAGATCGTCATTCCCCAAGCCAACGGCTACGACATTGGGTTTGTGTGGGACGGCCAGCAGTACAACTTGGTGGCGGATTTGCACTACTGGCAACAACCCCTGAGCGTGGAGGGTTTTCTGCGGCAGGTGCGCCAGCAATACGCCTATGAGGTGGTGGTGGCCCAGACCCAGCAACAGGGATTCCAGGTGACGGAAACGCAAAAGCTCAGTGACGGTTCGCTACGGCTGGTGGTGCAACGCTGGGCGGCCTGATGGAACGGACGGGATTCGAGCCAGAACTAGGGGGGCAGTGGCGGCAAAAGGCGGTTTATGTGGATGAGGCCGTCTGTATCGGCTGTAAACATTGTGCCCATGTGGCCCGCAACACCTTCTACATCGAACCGGACTATGGCCGCTCTCGGGTGATCAACCAAGACGGGGACCCGGAATATTTGATTCAAGAAGCGATAGACACTTGCCCGGTGGACTGTATCCATTGGGTGAGCTACCGGGACCTGCAACGGCTAGAGGCAGCCCGCGCTCAGCAAAAGCTTTTACCGGTAGGCTACCCCCGGGCCATGCAACGGAGCGCCAGCTAAAGTTCGATGCGGGGGTCGAGTAGGGCAGTAACCAGGTCCACGGCGATGCTGAGCACCACCACCACCACGCCCAGAAACACCACAATACCCTGCACAGTGGGATAATCCCGTAGGTTAATGGCTTCGTAGAGACGTTGGGCCAGCCCCGGCCAGGAGAAGGTTACTTCGGTGACGATGGCCCCCCCCAACAGGGACGCCAGGGTCAATCCCAGCAGAGCTACCACCGGAATCAGAGCGTTAGGTACCACATGGCGTTGGAAAATCCGGTGCTGGGGAATGCCCCGCGCCCGTGCCGCCTCCACGTAATCCCCTTGCCAACTTGCTCGCACCTGCACCCGCATCATCCGTTCCAGGACACCGCTGATGACTATCCCCAATGTCAGGGCTGGTAAGGCCAGGTGATGCAGCGCCAGGCCCAGTTGTCGCCAGTTCCCCGCCAGCAGACTATCGAGGATGTACAACCCGGTGGGGCCAGCCGGTGGTGCTTCCTGCACCGGAAACCGTGTTCCTAGGGGAAACCACCCCCAGGCCACGCTCAGCCCTAGTTGCAACAGCATCCCCAACCAGAACAGGGGCACGGCATAGCTAATGATGCTAAACAACTTGCCGCCGATGGCCAGGGGACTGCCCGGTGCACTGCTGCCCGTCACCACCCCCAACCCCAAACCGATGACCATGGCCACCAGAAAGCCAGCTAGGGCCAGTTCCACCGTCGCCGGCAAATAGGCAGCGATAATATCGGTCACCGGTCGGCCCGGTTCGCTCAAGGAGGTGCCCAGATCGCCCCGCAACAGTTGCCCCAGATAGCGCAGGTATTGCACCGCTAAGGGTTGGTCCAGACCCAACTGCACCCGCAAGGCCTCCTTCACCACCGCCGGCGCCCGCCCGCCGTAAATGGCATCCACCGGGTCCCCAGGCGTAGCCCGCAGCAGCAGAAACACCACCGTCACCACCGTCCAGAGCATCAGCGGTGCCAACAACAGACGCAAAAGTAAGTAATCGCGCAAACGTTGCCAGCGCCCCACAGTTGTCCCCTCCAGCCGTCACAATAGAAAAATAGTGCACGGATGCACCTGCAAACCATGACCAACTGGGCCGATCAAATCCGGTTGATTGACGAAAACCTGTCCAAACGGCACCTCGACCTCGACCCGGCGGGTTATTTCATTATCTACATAGACCCCCAAGAAGGCTACATTTACGCCAAGTGGTTTACGAATGTGATCAACGAGCGGGGTTTAGCGGTGGACCCGGAGACCGGCAAACCCATTCCGGCGCGGGGAGGACCACCCCGTCAACCTGCCCACGTCTTTCGCGGCCGCACCGCCAAGGAACTCTGCGTCCAGATTTTTGAGCAATGCACGGAGTTTCAGCCGGTGAGCCAACTCAGCCACGCGGCATACCTCGGGCGGGAACTGATGCGGGCAGAGATGGCCCTGGTGCAGGGCAAACCCTATGTCCAGGACTGACCCGCAGATTCTACTCACCAACGACGACGGCATTGATGCGCCAGGGTTACAGGTGTTGCGGCAGGTTTTGCCCCAGGCGCTGGTGGCGGCTCCCGTGCAGGAGTGGTCCGGTTGTGGGCATCAGATCACGACGCGACAACCCATTCCCGTCAGCCAACCCCAGCCCCACTGTTATGCCGTCCAGGGCACCCCCGTGGACTGCGTGCGCTTGGCCCTGGCCCACTGGCAACCCCAAACCAAGTGGGTGATCGCTGGCATCAACCAGGGCGCCAACTTGGGGGTGGACATCTACGCCTCGGGGACCGTAGCCGCCGTGCGCGAAGCCGCCTTGCATCGGATTCCGGCCATTGCCCTATCCCAGTACCAACGGCGGGGGCAACCGGTGGACTGGGAACGCACCCGGCACTGGTTAGAGCAAGTCTTGACCCTACTGCTCCAGAAACCCGAACCCGGCAGTTTTTGGAACGTCAACTTTCCCCACCTCGACGCCGACAGCCCCGAGCCGGAGATGGTGTTTTGTTCCCCCTGTACCCAGCCGTTGCCCATCCAGTACGCCCTCACCCCGACCGGTTACCTCTACCAGGGGGTGTACCACCAGCGCCCCAGCGACCCCTGTAGCGACGTGGCCGTGTGTTTAGGGGGCCAGATTGCCATCAGCCAAATACGGGTGTGCTAACTGCTCCAGTGCACCAATCCCAATTCAAAGGGGTCGCTCATGTCCGGGTGTCGCGGCAGGATGCGCACGGCAAACCCCTGCAACCCACTACTGCCATAGCGCACCTCGCCCCGGTAGCAACAACTCCCATCCGCCTGCCGGTCCTGGTAGGTCATGGGGGTGACCTCACCAACGGGAATTAGCCCGCTATCATCCACCGTTCCCTGGTAGAGCTGCACCTGCACCTCCTCCGGTTGCAACACCCCCAGGTCAAGGCGCACCGTGACGGCAATCGGTTCGTTGACCCGCACCTCCTTGGGCGCTTCCGCCACTACCTCCAAAATCTTGATGTCGTACCAGTGCTGGAAAACCCGGGCCTTCCAAGCCGCCAGCGCCTTAGCCTTAGCGTAGTTTTGCTCCGCCAGCTGATACCCCCGGTCGCTCACCGGGAAATAGGCCCGTTCCGCGTACTCCCGCACCATGCGCTCCGTGTTGAACCGGGGAGTATTCAGGCGAATCGCCGCCTTCATCTTGGCTATCCACTCCCGGGGTAAACCCTCCTGGTCCCGTTGGTAGTAAAGCGGCACCACATCCTCCTCCAGGATTTGATACAGGGCGTTAGCTTCGATTTCGTCCTGTAGGGCCGTATCGGCGTATTCCTCACCGCGACCGATGGGCCAGCCAGTGTTAACGTAATCCGCCTCCGCCCACCACCCGTCGAGCGTGCTCAGGCTGGGGACCCCGTTCATAGCCGCCTTCATGCCACTAGTGCCGGACGCCTCCCGCGGTCGTCGGGGCGTGTTCAACCAGACATCGCACCCCGCCACCATCAACCGGGCCAGGTGAATGTCGTAGTTGGGGACAAACACGATTTGCCGCTCCAGGCCGTGTTCTTTGGCAAAGTGCACAATGGCGCGGATCATCTCCTTGCCGGGGTGGTCCTTGGGGTGGGCTTTACCGGCAAAGATAAACTGGATGGAGCGCTGCCGGTCTGAAAGCAACTTGAGCAACCGTTCAGGCGACTGCAGCAACAACGTAGCCCGCTTGTAGGTGGCAAACCGCCGGGCAAAACCAATCGTCAGCGCTTCCGGGTCCAGCACCTCCCGGGTTTTGCGGATTTCTGCCTGGGAAGCCCCCCGTTCCTCCAGCGCCCGCCGCAACCGCTCCCGGATGTGCAGGATCATCTGCATCTTGGCCCGGTCATGGATGCGCCAGAGTTCCTCGTCGGGGATGGTATCTATCCGCTGCCATTCCGGGGCATCCGCCGACAAGGCCCACCAGTCCGGTCCGATATAGCGCTGGTAGAGATTTTGCATAACCGGGGCGACGCAACTGCGGGCATGCACCCCGTTGGTAATGGCGTGAATCGGCACCTCGTGCTGGGGCGTCGGTCCCCACAACGAACCGAACATCTGGCGGCTGACCCGGGCGTGCAGTTGACTCACCCCATTGACAAAGCCGGCCATGCGAATCGCGAAGATGGCCATGTTGAAGGGGGCTTGAAAATCCCCCGTGTGTTCCCGCCCCAAAGAAAGAAACTCCTGCTCCGACAGACCCAAAATTTCCCGGTAGCGCCCGAGGTAATACAGGATTTTGTCCGGGGGAAACAGGTCAATGCCTGCCGGCACCGGTGTGTGGGTGGTAAAGACCTGGCTGGCGCGCACCGCCTCCTTCGCTGCAGCAAAATCCAACCCCTGTTCCTCCACCAGTTCCCGCATCCGTTCCAGGGACAAAAAGGCCGAGTGTCCCTCGTTCATGTGATAGACCGAAGGTCGCAGCCCCAACGCCCGCAGCGCCTTGACCCCCCCAATCCCCAACAGGATTTCCTGGTGGATGCGCACGTCAATATCACCGCCATAGAGCTGGTCCGTGATGTCCTGGTCGTAGGGATTATTGGGGGGAATGTTGGTATCGAGCAAATACAGGGGCACCCGACCAATATCCACCCGCCAAATTCGGGCATAGACCACCCGTTGGGGAAAAATCACCTCAATACGCAACTCCGACCCATCCGGGCGACGCTCCAGCTGCAGCGGCAAATTGTAGAAGTCATTGATGGGGTAACGCTCCTGTTGCCAGCCATCCGGGGTGAGATATTGCTGGAAATAGCCCTGCTGGTAGAGCAACCCTACCCCCACCAAAGGCAGTCCCAGGTCACTAGCGGACTTGAGATGGTCCCCCGCCAGCACCCCCAACCCCCCCGAGTAAATTGGCAGCGCCGTCGTCAAGCCAAATTCCGCCGAAAAGTAGGCATAGCAATCCTTGGGGTGGCCGCGTTGACGCTCATACCAGGTACGTTCCCGCCGATAGCCCTCGAACTCCTGCTGTGCCCGTTCCAAGTGGGCCAAAAACCCATCATCCTGGGCCGCCGCCTGCAACCGCTCCTGGCTAATCGTCCCCAACATCAACACCGGGTTATAGCGGCTGCTTTCCCACAGTTCCGGGTCCAACCGACGAAACAATTCCTTGACCTCATCGCTCCAGTCCCAGTACAGGTTGTAGGCCAAGGCCCGCAATGGTTCCAGCACCGGCGGCAAACTCGGCGAAACCTTAAACGTGCGAACAGGACGCATGGTTGTTCCACCCGCGCGCGACTGCTTTTAGTCTAGCCAGCCCCCGTCAAGACCGCCCGATTTTTAAGACCCCCTTTAGACCCAGCGCCCCGAAAAACAGCAGCGTTTGGGCCAAGACAATACAGCCCCCCGTGGACGCATCCAGGTAATAGCTGGTGTAGGTTCCGAGAACACTGGCGGCCACCCCAACCCCCATTGCCCCCAGCACCATAGCGTCAAACCCTCTAGTCACCAGAGCCGCCGTCGCCCCCGGCGTTACCAACATCGCCACCACCAGCACCACCCCCACCGCCTGCATCGCCACCACAATCGTCAGCGCCAACAGCGTCAGCAACAGGTACTGCAGCCGCTCCACCTGTAGGCCAATGGTGCGGGCATAAACCGGGTCAAAACAGCACAGCAACAAATCCCGCCGACGCGCCAGCACGATCCCCAGCGTGACCCCACCGATGACCACCGTCTGCCAGACCTGAGCCGCCCCCATCCCCAGCAGGTTGCCAAACAAAACGTGTTGCAACTCCACCGACCCCGGTGTGCGGGAAACCAGCACCAGCCCCAGGGCAAAAAACCCCGTAAACACCACCCCAATCACCGTGTCTTCCCTAAGCCGCGTGTGTTGTTGCAGCCAGCCCATCAGCCAGACCGCCCCCAGGCCAAACCCCAGCGCCCCCAGCACCAGCGGCCAGCGCAATCCATAGGCCAGGACAATCCCCGGCGTCACCGCATGGCTCACCGCATCCCCCAACAGCGCCCACCCCCGCACCGTCACCAAACAGGACAAAGCCCCGCACACCAGCCCCACCAGCGCCCCCACCGCCAGGGCCTGCACCATGAAGTCATACCGCCAAGGTTCCAGCAACCACTGCCCCACAGCTAGGCCGCCCATAGGCTCTCCCACACCGGTTGGAGATCGGTTGGCGTCCCATCGGCCAGGACCGTCTGTTGGAGCAGCACCACCCGGTCACAGAGTGCCGCCACCATGGGCCTATCATGACTGGCGATCAGGACCGTTTGGCCCCGGTGTCGCCCTTGCCGCAGCCACTGCACCAGCACCCGTTCCGTCGGCCCATCCACCCCGTTAAACGGCTCATCCAAAAGTAGAACCGGGGCCTGTTGCGCCAACGCCCTCGCCAGAAAAACCCGTTTGCGTTGTCCCCCCGACAGTTCCGCAAGGGGCCGGTGCCGCCATGCCCACAACCCCACCTGCTGCAAACTAGCTTGCACCACTTGGCGGTCCCGGGGGCCTAGCAGGCGTAGCCCGTTTAGGTGGCCGTAGCGCCCCATCATCACCACCTCCTGCACCGTCAGCGGGCAAGGCCCATCCACCGGTTCCGTTTGGGGAACATAAGCCAGCCAACCCCGCTTTTGCACCACCTCCACCGGCATCCCCCCAACCCGCACCTGCCCCCGCCAGGGTGACACCAATCCCCCAATCGCTTTCAGCAGGGTGGACTTTCCCCCCCCATTTGGCCCCACCAACCCCAGCACCACCCCCGGCGGCACCCGTAAATGCACATCCCGCAGGGCCAAGTGGTTGCCATAGGTCACCGTCACGCCATCCAGGACAATCATGGGCTGTTCTCCAGCGACACAGCAAAACCCTCGGCAATCGTGCGCAGGTTATGGGCCAGCAATTCCAGGTAAGTGGGGGCCGGCCCATTCGGCGGCGTCAAAGAATCCACGAATAAAATCCCCCCAAAACGCGCCCCCGTTGCCCGCGCCACCTGCTGTTGCACCTGAGGATTCACCGTACTTTCACAAAACACCACCGGGATTTGCCGCGCCCGCACCTGGTCTATCACCCGGCCAATGTGTTGAGGCGTGCCCTCCTGATCGGCGTTGCTTGCCCACAGATACAGGTGCTGCCAGCCATAGTCCCGCGCCCAGTAGTAAAACGCCCCCTCGCAGGTCACCAAATACCGCTGCTGGGGAGAAATCACCGCCGTCAACTGCTGAAACTTTTGGTCAAAGGCCCGAAACTGCTGCTGCAACCGCTGAGCATTTTGCTGATACCAAGGGGCGTTCGCCGGGTCTATTTGACTCAGGGCCTGGCGGATGTTTTCCACATAAACCTCGGCCAGTCGGGGGGAGAGCCAAGCATGGGGGTCCGGCTGGTCCGGTGCCAGGAAAATCGGGGTAATGCCGGCGCTGACCGTGACCCGGGGCACCGACCGTAACGGCTGGTCTAACCGCTGCACCCACCGCTCCAGACCCAACCCGTTTTCCAGGATCAACCGCGCCTGCTGTAGCCGGGCCATCCCCCGCGGCGTCGGTTCGTAGCCGTGAATCTCCACCCCCGGCGGCACTAGGGATTCCACCCGCACCCGCTCCCCCCCCACCTGCTGGGCCATATCCGCCACAATGGTGAACGTCGCCACCACCAAGCGTTCCTGAGCTGCCGGCGCCCCGCATCCCGCCACCCCCACCAACACCCATAACCCCACTAACCCAGCCAGCCGTCGCATCCCCTTTCATAATCCTTTCATGATTCCCAGTCTACCACAAGTCAGCGCTATTTTTCACAATCCTTTCATGATTTGGGGCGGGGGGAGAGCGGGCTAGAATGGGAGGGTGGCGATGGGAGTGGCATGGTCAACTATCTCATTTTTTTGGCCTTGAACACGGGGATTTTTGCCCTGTTTAGTTTGGGGTTGAATTTGCAGTGGGGGGTAACAGGGCTAATTAATTTCGGCCATGTGGCGTTTATGACCCTAGGGGCCTATGCCACGGTGTTGTTGACCTTGCAGGGGGTAGCCTGGTTTTGGGCGATGGTTGTCGGGATCGGGTTGGCCAGTCTGTTGGCTCTCATCCTGGGATTGACGACCCTGCGGTTGCGGGAAGACTACTTAGCGATTCTCACCATTGGTGTGTCGGAACTGCTGCGTTTGGTGGCCCTCAACGAGCAGTGGTTGACCCGGGGGCCCCTGGGGTTATTCAGCTATCCGTTGCCCTGGCAAGGGGAGTGGAGTCGTTGGCTGGCGGTGGTGCTCTGGACGGTGCTGTTTGGCGTGAGCTTGCGGCAACTGAGCTATGGCTGGCGGGTGCCTTTACGCTTGCAGCGGGCCTTGGCCGGGACGGCGATGGCGTTGGTGATAGCGCTCTATGGGGCGGGCTTGGTGGCTTTGGCTCAGGGGGACTACAAGGTGCGGTTGCTGGTGTTGTTGGCAGCGGCCCTGGTCGGGACGTTTCTGTTGCTGGAGCGGTTGAGCCATTCCCCCTGGGGCCGTCTGCTCAAGGGGATTCGCGAAGACGAAGTGGCGGTACAGGCCCTGGGCAAAAACGTCTTCATCTACAAGCTCCACAGTTTGGTGTTGGGGGGAATGATTGGGGGCTTGAGCGGTGCCTTCTATGCTTGGCAGTTGACCTTTATCAACCCAGAATCCTTCGTGCCCTTGATCACGTTTCAGGCCTGGATGATTGTGATTATTGGGGGGGGTGGCAACCACGCCGGGACGTTACTGGGGGCCTTGATTTTTTGGCTGTACGACTCAGTGACCCGTTTTGTGCTGCCGGTGCTGCTGCCGTTGGATGGGGCGCGCCTGGGGGCATTGCGGGTGATGGTCATCGGGTTGCTGCTGATTCTGGTGCTGGTGTGGCGACCCCAGGGGCTGCTGGGGAAAAAAGAAGAGCTGATTCTCCATTGAACAACTGCCTCGGCAAGGGAACACATCCTAATTATTGGTAGTCCCACCCTGGCGCAGATAGCTCTGGATAAATAGGTCCAAATCCCCGTTGAGTACGCCCTCTACATCAGGTGTTTCCACCTTAGTGCGCACATCTTTCACCAAGCGGTAGGGGTCAAACACATAGTTGCGAATTTGGTTCCCCCAGGTGGCGGCCACCGCATCCCCGCGAATTTGGGCAATTTCTTGTAGGCGTTGTTCCTGGAGGATGACCAGCAATTTGGCCTTCAAAATGGCCAGGGCTTTTTGCTTGTTTTGCAGTTGGGAGCGCTCCTGGGTGCAGCGTACCGAAAGTCCAGTAGGGATATGGACAATCCGCACCGCCGTTTCCACCTTGTTGACGTTCTGGCCCCCCTTGCCGCCCGCCCGGGAGGTAGTAATTTCCAGATCGCTTTCGGGGATTTCCACTTCGGAGATGGTTTGGTCCGGAAGGATGGGCATCACCTCGACCCCCGCAAAGCTGGTCTGGCGTTTGCCATTGGCATTAAAGGGGGAAATGCGCACCAACCGATGGGTCCCCTTTTCGCCCTTGAGGTAACCGTAGGCGTAGCGCCCCTCAATTTCCAACGTTGCCGACTTGATGCCTGCCTCTTCCCCTTCGGAAAGGTCCGTCAAACGCACCTTGTAACCCTGGCGTTCCCCCCAGCGCATATACATCCGCAGCAGCATTTCCGCCCAGTCTTGGGCATCTGTCCCCCCGGCGCCGGCGTTAATCGTCACCACCGCCCCTTCCTGGTCGTAGGGTCCCGCTAGGAGCTGCTCCAGTTCCCAGCGGTTGAGTTCCCGGTCAAGCTGGCCCAGGGTTTGGACCGCCTCTGCCCAGAGGGCCTCATCCGGCTCCACGGCCAGCAGCTCCACGATGGTCTGACAATCGTCTATCTGCCGTTGCCAGCGCTGAAGTTGATCCAGGCGAGTTTTGGCGTCATTGAGGGCCTGCAGCGTGGCCTGGGCGCGTTCGGGGTCTTGCCAAAAATCCGCTTGCCCTGCCGTGTGCTCCAGGTCCTGTAACCGGGCCGTTAAGGCGGCGGGGTCAAAGGTAGTCCCGGGCGTGGCCCAGGCGCGTGCGTAGGTCGTCTAATTGGCGCTTGAGTTCGCTCAGTTCCATAGCGGTTCCCTTGTCCCCAAGACCTTTCAATATACCATGCTAGTCGGGCCAGGGGGTGAATGTGATAGGATAAAGACCTGGTGATTTGCGGGTCGGTGCCCGAGTGGTTAATGGGGGCGGACTGTAAATCCGCTGGCTCTGCCTACGCTGGTTCGAATCCAGCCCGGCCCACCACCGCGCCCGTGTAGCTCAGTGGTAGAGCACACCCTTGGTAAGGGTGAGGCCACGAGTTCAATCCTCGTCACGGGCTTTTTTGCGGTATAGTGTTACAGGGTTTTTGTGAAAGGGCAGGGCTATGGTTTCCCTTCCCCCAGCCGAGGAGAAGGCAATTGTCAAGGACTATTTTGACGGCGTTGGGTTTGAGCGCTGGCGCAACATTTACGGCACTGGCCAGGTCAACCGGGTGCAGGCGGACATCCGCGCTGGGCATCAACGGACGATTGATACGGTATTGAGTTGGCTGCCTGGGGATTTAACCGGCGTGACTGTGGCGGATGTGGGCTGTGGGGTCGGCAGTTTGGCCTTGCCGCTGGCGGAACGGGGGGCCAACGTTTGGGCCAGCGATATTGCCGTCAAGATGGTGCAGGAGGCGCAAAACCAGGCCCGGCGACGGCGCAACCCCCAGGGGCAATTCCTGGACCACAACATTGTGTTTGTGGTGGCGGATTTAGAGGAATTGCGGGGCAAGTACGATGTGGTGATTTGTCTGGATGTGCTTATTCATTACCCGGCGGCCCGTGCCCGGCAGATGTTGCGCCATTTGGCCCAGTGCGCCCACCAGCGTTTGATTTTCAGCTTTGCCCCCCAAACCCCCTTTTATAGCCTGCTGAAAAAAATCGGCGGTTTATTTCCTGGCGCCAGCAAAACCACCCGTGCCTACCTCCACCCCGAACCCCTCATGGTACAGACCCTGACGGAGTTAGGCTGGCAGCTACAAAACCGCACCCAAATCAGTACCCGGTTTTACTTTGCACGGGTGCTGGACTTCAGCCGACCGGCTGGTAGTTGACAATGCGGGCGAAGCTGTGGGGGTCTAAGCTGGCGCTACCGACCAGTACCCCGTCAATTTCGGGCATGGCCATCAGCTCATCAATGTTATCGGGCTTGACGGAACCCCCGTAGAGAATCTGCACCTGGTCGGGTGTTTGCTGGGCCACTTGTTGCAGCAGGGTCACCTCCTTGCGAATCAGGCCAATGACTCGGTTGGCCTCCTCCGCCGGACAGGTGTTGCCGGTGCCGATTGCCCAGATGGGTTCATAGGCGATGATCAACCGGGCCACCTGCACCCCTACCAGGGCTTGGGCCAGTTGCGCTAGGATGTGGGCTTCCGTCAATCCCTGCTGCCGTTGCTCCAGGGTCTCGCCGACACACAGGATGGGGGTCAGACCATGGCGTTGGGCAGCCTTGAGGCGGAGATTCACCCGTTCGTCCGTTTCGCCAAAATACTGACGGCGCTCGCTGTGGCCGATGATCACGTAGCGCACCCCCAAATCCGTCAACATGGGCGGGCTAATTTCCCCGGTATAGGCCCCTTCATCTTCCCAGTGGACGTTCTGGGCACCCAGGGCGATGCCGGTGGGGAGCAATTTCTCCGCCAGGGCCTCCAGGGCTGTAAAGGGGGCGCACAGCACCACATCCCGGTCGGTTCCCGCCACCAATGGAGCGAAGGCTTGTACGTAGGCTAGGGCCTCACGCCGGGTTTTGTACATCTTCCAGTTGCCCGCAATCACCGCCATCGTTGCCGCCTGATCCTGCAAAAATTCCATGTTTAGCTAGTTTACGCCAATTGGGTACCGGTGCGTTGAAGCCCCCCGGGTATAATCGGTAATGTCCTGTCCATCCTACCCCCATGAACCCCAACCCTCGGAACACGGTGCCCCCCATACCCGGCAAGCGCACGACCGTCCCACCTATGCCCACAGCGGCTGGCCTGCCCCCAGCACCGGCGACCGAATTACGGCCCTGGGGCAGTTTTACGGTTTTGGAAGAAGGCAAAAACTACAAAATCAAACGCATTGAAGTCAAACCGGGGCACCGATTGAGCTTACAAATGCACTACCACCGCAGCGAGCATTGGATTGTCGTCTCCGGTACGGCCAAGGTCACCTGCGGCGATAAGGAACTCCTGCTCAACACGAATGAATCAACCTTTGTCCCCCCCTGCACCCCCCACCGTTTGGAAAATCCTGGTTTGATTGACCTGGTGCTGATCGAAGTGCAAAACGGCCAGTACCTTGGGGAAGACGACATCGTCCGTTTTCAGGATGATTACGCCCGGGCACCCAAACCCACCCCTGAAGCCGATAGCAGCCACCCACCAAGCAGTTAACGTTGGGAGCCTGACCACAGAGGGCGTTCACCGTTCTCCCTTGACGTCTTTTATGAGAATCATTATCATTCTCAGACGAAGATGAAGGGATAGGTGTGCGGATGAAGGTGGCATACGTGTTTACCCACCCCCGTTGCGGGACGTACAAGCTAGGGCAAATGATTCTGCCCCAGTTAGAAGCCGGGGTGCATGGGGCGCAGGTGGTGGCGATGTTCTTCTTTGATGACAATTGTTTTGTTTTGCGGAAAGGAGACCCTATCGGGGAGCGCCTAGCTAAGGTTGCCCAGGATCAGAACATTCTGCTGATGATGTGTGACATGTGTGCCCTGGAACGCAATCTTGCGGAAGGGGAACCCCGCTGGTGCTATCCCGACGGTACAGGACGCACTGAACCGGCTCTTTGTAAGCCCAAAGATACGGTCGCGGGAGTCATGGTGGGCTGTTTCCCTGATTTTTACGCAGCTTTCCAGGACAACCCGCCTGACCAGGTCATCACCCTATAGGGGCGACTTCTGGATCTAGGATAGATCCGTAAACCTCGGGGGGGCCAAAATCCTAGGGGGTTCACCAAGTCTCAAGCTCTTCATCCGGGTATGCAGGCTTTTCCAGGCGCGGGGGAGTTCCCAAGGCTGGTTGGGCATTACCTACCAGGACATGGACCTGCGGATCAGGCGGGGCGATAAGGGGAATGTGTTGGTCCCGGCACGCGTTTAATGGGCTTTAACACCCGTTAGGACGACAACCCGGATTCACCTGATCTCGCCGCTCAAAACGTGAGGGATCGGGATTCCCACCTGTTGTAGCGGGTTCAAAACCAGGATTGACCACCGGCGCAAGAGGGCCAATGGTTAAGCGGGGCACTGAAGCTGGATCTTGGTAATCTCCATCCGGGTTGACCTGTGCCCCCGGTCGTGGGTTTTCCCGAAGTTGCTCCACCACCGACTTGGGACGCAAATGTTCCAGTCCAGGAACTATCTCCCAAATAGCTGGCCCGTCACCGCAGGGGTCATCGGGAGCGCAGTTGCGGGTTATGCCTCTTCGTCGTTCATCCCGGGCTATAAACTCCCACACTAATAGATCATCTAGAGGTAGATCACTTTGTTGTCTGCCAGTTCTAGTTTCACCGGTGTTGGGATCGTGGTAAGTGCCTCTATTTTCCCAAGATACGTCAGTACGGCCACTAGGAGTGGTAATGAGGGTTCCACGAGACTCAACGGTAAAGGTGCGGCCATCCTGGGCAACGACAGTTGAATGGCGCACTGTTCCTCTGTCATCCCGGGTTGTCCAGGATGTGATTTTGTAGGTGTAGCCATCGGGAGAAGTATAAATCCGACTGTTGACTTGACTGTCTCCACTACTCTGTTTTGCCCCACCACCATCCATCAGCAAACTGTCCTGGCTTGGCATTCCCGGACGCAGGCCATTACCGTTGTAGCGGGAATTGCGCCCACTGCGGGAGCGGGAGTTGAGGTCTTCCTGCAATCCGAATAAGGGGTCATCGTGCTGGTTGCGGGGATCGCCTTGTCGGGAACGGGGATTACCCAAATTCTCCCGATTGCGGTCGAGGGGATTCTCCCGTGTCCCTTCGGGTAAGACATTGGTGGCTTCCCGTACCTGATTCAAAGCGTTCTGCACCTGCTGAGCCTCGGCTCCCCGGCGGGCGGCTTCCGGGATGTCTCCGAAGATGCGCGGGTCGATCTGTAAAATCCGTTCCTGCCCCACTGCGCCCGGCACACCGGCGGGATTGGCATTGCCACTGTTAAATAGGTTGTGGTGCATATTGGGATTGACATTGGGCATCGTTGTCCCCCCCGTGTTCGCCGGTTTGGAATCTTGGGGAATGGGGGGCACCGGCGGAGGTAAATTGATAGGTTGATTCGTCGGCGGGGGCTGCACTGTCGTTTGCAGGGTTTTGATCTGAGCTTTGGCCGGTAGGGTGAGATTCCCAGCCAATAACGTCGCCAAAATCAAGGATGAAAGGGTCGTTTGCCGCATGAACGCTACTCCTAGAAATGGTCGGCTCTAAGGCTGATACTTCTGATGGTAGGGCGATATTTTTCAGTTGATAATTACAACGATCACATCCGGCTATTGATCTCAATCACATATCTTTGCTGGCGGACACTGACCTATGGATGACTTTATTCATGCAAGCGGGGAGGAGATTTTTTAGCGGATGCAGAAATTACAGAGAACCAACATCGGGAGATGCCCCCCCTGCGACCGCTAATCACCAATTTTTAGAGGCACCCCTAAAACACCCCCTGCACGCTCAAGAGTAACCGAGGTATTTGTTCAAAATTGGGTGCAAATTTACTCAAAGGGAATGCCAATTCTAAACGTATTTGCCACAGTCCAAATTCTACTGAGGCTAATTCCCAATTTCCTGGTTCTGCAAGCGTTAGTTTTTTTTCAAAGTTTCAAGCGCTTTATCCTGGTATGCCAGATTCAAACGTAAAGCTTCACCAGGGCAATTGTTCTGCCCACAACCACATCTGCGGATGGAGCCAATACACCAGTACAACAAACACGGCAACTCCCACGTAAGCTGGACGGATAAATTCAGAGAGCACGAGTTTTTGCTTACCCTCCCAAATGGCCTTGAAAGGGATAACCGATGTCTGTGCTTTTAAGAGAGGGAATTCCTCAGGATAGCGCTGCCCCCACCGCCGGTCTCCATGCCATACCCCAAACAGGTGATAGGCAATCAAACCCAGGGATGTCACCAGCGTAAAAGAGCTACCAATCCACAATGTATGGGCTATACACCACAGGGTTTGCCCCACCATTTGGGGATGACGACAGATGCGCATAATGCCCTGGGTATAAAGATGCACCTGGGGTTTTTGAATCGCTGTAATCTCCCCGAGATTAAACGTCGCTGGATAGAGAAATAAAAAGGAAATCACGCTGAAAACGGTCACCAGCATTCGTATCCCCGGTACATCTTGCACCTGCCATAATTGCACCCCGTCGTAGCGATGCTTCAAAAAGTAGGCCAGCATGGGTACAGCCACCAGTAGGCTCAAACTGGCAAACAGCACCCGATACCCCCGCGCCCCCAAAAACTTTTCCCCCGACGGTCGTAAGGCCGCCAACCCACTATGCACGACGGCAAAGCCCAGTAACCACCCCAAAATTATCAGATGGGACATACCCGGTTAACGCACTGAACCCCGCTGCACGGGCGTTCCCTTGCGTACGATCTCCGTTAGCACATCCAACGCCCGGGCAAATTGGGGGTCTGCTGGTGTGCCAATGGCCCGATCCCGAATGATTTTTTCCCGCTGCTCATCCGTGAGACTGATTTCCACATCCGGCTTGATGCCCTCTTTGTTAATGTCTCGGCCACTAGGCGTCAGGTAGCGCGCAATCGTAATCGCCACACCCGAACCGTCCTGTAACTCCCGCACCGACTGCACCAGACCCTTGCCAAAGGTCTTCGTGCCCACCAGCACCGCCCGGCGATTGTCCTGCAAGGCCCCGGCCAAGATTTCACTGGCGCTGGCCGAACCCCCATCCACAAGAACCACCAAGGGCCGCTGGGTCAGGGAACGACGGGCCGCCTCATACCGTTCCGCTTCCCCCGCACGGGTCACCGTCGAAACAATCGTTCCTCGGTCTAGCCACATACGGGCAATCTCGATACTCGCTTGCAACAGGCCCCCGGGATTGGACCGCAAATCCAGGATGTAGCCGATCACCCCCTGTTCCTCTAGCTTGCGGATGGCCTGCCGCATATCCTGGGGCGCATTGGCGTTGAACTGGGTCATGCGGATATAGCCCACCTTCCCCGCCGGCGTCTCCCGCACCTCATGGCGCACCGCGTGTAGCTCAATCCGTTCCCGTTTCAGGGTAAACGTCAGCAACTGGCCACCTCGCTCGATCAGCAACGTCACCGTCGTGCCCGGTTTACCGCGGATCAGGGACACCGCCTCATTGATGTCCATGCCCTTGGTACTCCGTCCGTCAATGGCAACAATGTAATCCTGGGCCAAAATCCCCGCTCGCGCCGCCGGGGTATCTTCGATGGGGGCAATCACCACCAGCCGGTCGGTCTTTTCTTCCTGGGCCAGTTGAATCCCCACCCCATGCAACTCCCCCGACGTATCCATCCGTAAATTGGCGAATTGTTTGGGGTCCATAAAGCGGGTGTAAGGGTCCCCTAACTTTTCCAGCATCTCCCGGATGGCCTTGTAGGCTTCCTCCCGGCTGCTGTACTCCCGACTGAGGTACTGCTGGCGGATTTGCCTCCAGTTGGTCCGGTTAAAGGACGGATCCACGTAGTCCTGGTAAATCAGTTGCCAGACCTCATCCACCAACTGCTTGGGACTTTCTTTCAGGCTGGCCCAGCTTTGCCTACCTACCCCGGTGGCCAACAGACCCACCACTGCTGTCGCCGTTGCCCCAATGGCTACTCCCCGTGTCCATTGCCGTGACCCGTGCTGCTGTATCATGGTGTATCCCCCTCTGTCGCTGTCTCCCTGGGCGGATCGACCCAACGGCCATCCGCTTTGATGAGATTGATCAGTTCGGTGACCCCCTCGGCTTCAGGAACCCGCTTGATTTCCTCCCGCCCCCGATAAAGGGCGATCACCCCCGGCGTCTTGCCGACGTAACCGTAATCCGCATCCGCCATTTCCCCCGGCCCGTTGACAATACACCCCATCACGGCAATGTTTAAGCCAGTTAGGTGCTTTGTCGCTTCCCGGACCTTGTGCAAAACCTCCTCCAAATTGAACAACGTGCGGCCGCAGGAGGGGCAGGCCACGTATTCCACCATCGTCCGGCGCAACCCCAGGGCCTGCAAAATACTGTAGCATACCGGAATTTCCTTTTCCGGGGCCTCGGTCAAGGACACCCGAATGGTATCACCGATCCCTTCGGCCAGCAGGGTGGCAATCCCCGCCGTGGACTTGATCCGCCCGTACTCCCCGTCGCCGGCTTCCGTAACCCCCAAGTGAATCGGGTAGTCCATCCCCAGCTCATCCATGCGCTTGACCATCAACCGGTTGGCGGCCAGCATCACCGGCACCCGGGACGCCTTGAGGGAAATCACCAGATTGCGAAAATCCAACGACTCGCAAATGCGGATAAATTCCAGGGCCGACTCCACCATCCCCTGCGGCGTATCCCCATAGGTAAACAGCATCCGCTCCGACAGGGAACCATGGTTGACCCCGATGCGCATGGCCTTGCCTTCTTCCTTAAGAAACTTCACCAGGGGCGCTAGGGTCTCCCGGATTTTTTCGGCAATTTCATCAAATTCCGCCTGGGTGTATTCCGTGCGGTTGGGCTTGGGTTTCTCAAACACATACAGCCCCGGATTGATGCGCACCTTGTGGACGTGTTTGGCCACCTCCAGGGCAATTTTCATACCGTTGTGGTGCACATCGGCCACCAGGGGCACATCCATGTATTCCTTTTGCAGTTTCTTGCGAATCTCGGCTACAGCGTGGGCATGGGCCAGACTGGGCACCGTCACCCGCACAATTTCACAGCCCATCCGGTGCAGGCGCTCAATCGCCTTGGCCGAGGCCTCCACATCCAAGGTGTCTTCGTTAATCATGGACTGGACCACGACCGGATGGTCGCCACCGATGGTCACGTTACCCACCTGCACGGGCCGGGTGCGCCGCCGAGGAAAGGTGAGGGGTAAATCCGGGTAGGGGGTGGCTACGGATTTGTCCAGGGTCTGCATAGGGCTGGGGATGGATACACCGCTTGCCTTCCATTCTAGTGCCTGGGATGGCGGGGGGGGAAGGTCAGGCCTGGTTCAGCTCTAGGATATGGCCGTCCGGGTCCTGGGTAAACAACGCTGCCCGGCCCGAGGTGCTCTTGCGCACGGGATAACCGGCGTGGATCAGCTCCCGCTCCGCCTGGTGCAAATCGGCAACGGCCAATGCCAAGTGGGGGTTGCGGCCCCAGCGATGGGGATCAGGGCGTTCGGGATGGGCATGGGGCTGGACAATCAAATGGATTTGCACACCGCCGATTTCATACCAGATACCGGGGAAGTCCAAGCTCCGGGGCACCGGTTGCAGACCCAACACCCCTTCGTAAAACGCCTGCGCCCGCTTTAGGTCCCGCACGGTGATGGCGGTATGCAAATAGGCGGTGAGTTTCACAGTTCCGGCCATGGCGAGGGCATTCTTAATTTTAGTGACGATCTCCCCCGCTCCGGCTATCCTCTGTAACAACCCGTTGCAGGTGGACCGGCCAGTCTAACGGAGCAGGTGGATGGTCCAGGCGCAACCACAACAAAAACTCCCGGTTACCAGCAGGTCCCAACAGGGGGGAAGCCGTTAAACCATGCACCTGCCAACCCAAGGTCATGGCCGCCTGGGCGACGGTTTGAATGGCCTGGGCTTGGGCCTGGGGGGAGCGCACCACGCCGCCTTTACCCACCTGTTGTCGGCCCACCTCAAATTGGGGTTTAACCAAAATCACTAACTCCCGCGGGGGCAACAGCAGGTCCCAGACCGCCGGCAGCACCTTGGTCACGGAAATAAACGACAAATCCAACACCCCCAAATCGGGCCAGGGGTCGCCGGGGGCATAGAGCTGTTCGGGCCGGAGATACCGTAGGTTGGTGCGCTCTAGTACTTTAACGCGGGGGTCTTGCCGCAGGGACCAGGCCACCTGCCCGTAGCCCACATCCACCCCATACACCCGCCGCGCCCCCGCCTGGAGCAGGCAATCCGTAAATCCACCGCTGGAAATCCCCCCATCCAGGGCCACCCGGTCGGTCACCTGAATATGGAACGCGCGGAGGGCATGGGCCAATTTCTCCCCACCCCGGGAAACGTAGGGCGACCGAGACTGCACGGTAATTTGGCTATCTACGGCCACCCAGGCTCCCGGTTTGTCCACCACCTGGTGGTTGACCTGCACCCAACCGGCCTGAATCGCCCGCCGTGCCTGCTCCCGGGTGGGGAAATGGCCTTGGGCCACCAGCAGGGTATCCAGCCGCTCCTTCAAGCCCCTATACGTCTTGCTCGCTCAAGCCCTGGGCCAGATAGTCAAAGGGTTCGGCGATGAAGTCTCCGGTGATCCCCGCCTGGGCGGCCATGGCTTGCACCTTTTCCTTAAGAATCTGAATGCCCCGCACCGATGGCCCCAAGGGAACCCCTAAGGAATTATAGGTCTCCCGCAGCCCCTCCAACACCCGTTCGTCTAGCACATCGTTGTTGCCTGCTACCAAAGCATAGCTGGCATAGCGCAGGAAGTAGTCCATATCCCGCAGGCAAGTGGCATAGCGACGGGTGGTGTAGGCATTGCCCCCCGGACGAATCAGCTCCGGTTGCTCGGTAAAGAGTTCAGACGCGGCGGCCCGGACAAGATTGGCGGCTTCGGCGGTAATCATCCGGGCGACCTGGACCCGCGCCATGCCGGTCTGGAAATAGGCCTGTAAAGCATCTATGCCGTTGCGGTCCAAATACCGTCCGGCTAAGTCATAACGGGCGATTAAACTGGTGATAGCATCTCGCATGGCGTTTTCGGCTTGGGAATCCAGCCAATAGATTACCACGAGAACTGGTTAGGCCGCCGGTTCGTTGCACTTCTGTAACCATTTGGCCCCCGCTAGCTGGGAAATGGTATCTCAGGATACAAACACACCGGGCGATTGCTGCCTAAGATTGGCCCATCGTGGACGGAATTGCAAGTTCAGGAGCAGCACTGATGGCAAAGACGGCGGAAGATGTCTTGCGGATGATCCGGGACCAAAACATCCGCATGGTGGACCTGAAGTTTGTGGACATGCTGGGGGTGTGGCAACACTGTAGTTACGCCAGCGAGCTGATTGACGAGAATACCTTTGCGGTGGGGATGCCCTTCGACGGGTCGAGTATCCGGGGTTGGAAAAGCATCAACGAATCGGACATGCTCATGCGCCCCGACCCGGCGACGGCCTGGATTGACCCGTTTATGGCCGAACCTACCCTGAGCATGATCTGCACGATTTGGGAACCCCGTACGGGGAGCACCTACGGGCGTTGTCCGCGGGCCATTGCTCAGCGCGCCGCCGATTACCTGATCAGCACCGGGATCGGGGATGTGGCCTACTTCGGCCCGGAGGCGGAGTTTTTCGTGTTTGACGATGTGCGCTTTGATCAGCAGGAGTTCGAGTGCTATTATCACGTGGACTCCATCGAGGGGCGCTGGAACAGCGGTCGGGTGGAAGAGGGGGGCAACCTGGGCTACAAACCCCGCTATAAGGAGGGCTATTTCCCGGTGGGGCCGACGGATACCCTCCAGGATTTGCGTACGGAGATGTTGTTGACGATGGCGGCCTGTGGGGTGCCCATTGAAAAACATCACCACGAGGTGGCCACAGGTGGGCAGTGCGAATTGGGGTTCCGGTTCTCCCCGTTGGTGACGGCGGCAGATTATCTGATGACCTACAAGTATGTGATTAAAAATGTGGCGCGGCGGCGGGGGAAAACGGCGACTTTTATGCCCAAGCCCCTGTTCAACGACAACGGGTCGGGGATGCACACCCACCAATCCCTGTGGAAGGACGGCCAGCCTCTGTTCGCTGGGGATAAGTACGCCGGGTTGAGTCAAACGGCCTTATGGTATATTGGCGGCCTGCTTAAGCATGCACCGGCGATTTTGGCGTTTACCAATCCCACCACCAATTCCTACAAGCGGTTGGTGCCGGGGTTTGAGGCGCCGGTGAACCTGGCCTACTCCCAGGGGAACCGTTCGGCGGCAATTCGCATTCCGGTGACGGGGGATAATCCTAAGGCCAAGCGGCTGGAGTTCCGTTGTCCGGACGCCATGAGCAACCCTTACCTGGCCTTCTCGGCGATGATGATGGCGGGCCTGGATGGGATCAAAAACCAAATTGACCCGGGCGAGCCGCTGGATAAGAACATCTACGAACTGACGCCGGAGGAGTTGGCCCAGATTCCTTCCACACCGGGTTCGCTAGAGGATGCCCTGGCGGCCCTGGAACAGGACCACGAGTTTCTGCTGGCGGGCGGGGTGTTCTCGGAGGACTTTATCGAGAACTGGATCACCTGGAAGCTGGACAATGAGGTGAACCCCCTGCGTCTGCGGCCCCATCCCTACGAGTTTGCCCTCTACTACGACGGTTAAGGGCCGAGCGTCAGCCGTGATGGCAACCTCCCACAGATGGTCCCCCCTGAGAAGTGGGGGTTTTTTGTTCTTAGCTCAACAGGCGAATGGCCTGGCGAATCCAGACTTCCGCCTCCTGGGTTTGCTGGCACTGGGGGTCCTGGGGCAGCTGGGCCAAGGCCTGGGCAATTTCGCTGGGGGTATAGCCGAGGGCACCTAGGGTTAGGGTGATTTCCTCCTGGAGGGCGGGGGGGATGGTGGGGGTGGTTGTCGTCCCTGACCACTGCTGTAGGGGTTGGCGCAACTCCAGGGTTAGACGCTGGGCGGTCTTGGGGCCGATGCCGGGGGTTTGGCTAAGGAGGGCGGTGTTGCCGTTGACGATCGCCTGCACCAGTTGGTCCGGCGTCCAGGTGTCCAGCAGCGTCAGGGCCAGTTGGGGACCCACGCCGTTGACCCGCAACAGGTGCCGGAATAAATCCCGCTCGGTCGGGGTAGCGAAACCGTACAGCCACAGGTGCTCTTCGCGGCATTGGAGATGGGTAAACAGGTGGGCATCCTGGCTGGGGGTTAGGGTCTGGGCGCACCGTTGCCCCACCTGGACCTCCCAACCTACCCCCTGCACTAGCAAGGTCACCAGCCACCGGCCCGCTGCCGAGTTGACGGCTAAGACTTGGCCCTGGAGATAACCAATCATTCCCGCTTGTGAAATATATACGGTCCCATGAGTGCACCCCACAGGGCTTGGCCGGTTTGGGGGTCGAGGCCCCGGTCGTAGCTGATAAAGGTGGTGGCATTCACCCGCCAGCCGATGTCCACCTGCCGTTTCTGCCCCTGGTACTCAAATTCACAACGGTGGTTGGGCCGCAGGTGAGCCCGGAATTCCCCGTTTGTGTAGCTCACATCCAACACACATCCGGGCAAGGGATGGACATCCCCATCCGTCAGATGGATGAGCCGCTCCGGTTGCCGACCGCAGCCGCGCCAGCGTTCCGGCTCCCGACAGGCGTAATACTGTACGTTGTCGGTACGGAGAACCAGCACCCGTTGCCGGTAAGGTCGATCGGGGGTCAGGGCATTGGCCTGCTCGATGAATAATGCTGGTTGGCCCTCCACCCCCCGGGGAATGACCCGGTGCCACAACCACAAATGCACATACCAGGCCGGTTCCGCCAGGGCCTGCGCCCGATTGTCATACCACCCCGGTAACCAGGCCCACAGGGTTTGTAATTCTTGAGTAGAAATACTCATTTTTTAGGGGATGGAGCCGGAGAGGGGACGAGATCTTCTATCGTTAAAAATACAACGGTGCATGGCCGGTTGGGCATGGAGTTCCTTCCTTCCCTGTTGCAGGATGTACTACAGGCGCATCCCCATCTGCGGCCCCAAATTTATTTCAAAGCGTCCCTGACGGCCCTGTCCCATGCCATGGAGGACCAGGTCCTGGGGAGCCAGGATGACCCGCTGGTGATTGCCAATTTTCAAAAGGAGCGTTACTACCGGCAGGAGACCCGGCGCTACCGGCAATTAGCCCAGTACAGTTCCCAGGTGTATGTGTTGGCAGCACCGGAGACGGATTTTGCCCAAGTGCGGGAACCCTACGAAACGATTGCCTTTCACCCGGACGATCCCCTAGCCCAGGAGTGGCACCTGGTGGTGATCGGCAGCCATTACGCCGCCTGTTTGGTGTGCCGGGAACGCCCTAGCGAATCGCCCCTGATGGACCAGGCCCGCCGGTTTGAGGGGATTTGGACGTTTGACCGGGCGGTGAGCCAGACGGCGGCCCGCTTATTGCTCCAGCGCATCCTCCGCTACCAACCCCAGTTGCAGGGGAAGGTGAACCGGGTGCTGGAGCGCTACACGCTAACTACGCCGGCAACGGAGTCCCTGCCCGGCATCCATCCCGGCCCCTTTGTGGAGCGCCTGGTGACCTACCTACAATCCAGCCAGTACAAAATTCTCAAGGCCTACCGCGCCCTCAGCGATCAGGAACGGCAACAACGGTTGGTCAATGTGATCACCAGCGCCATTCGCCGCACCCTCAACCCGGAAGAAATTTTCCCAATTGCCGTGCAGGAGCTGGGCCAGACCTTCCAGGAATGCCGCTGCATTTTGTATCGCTGTCGCTCTCACCATACGTCGGCCCGCATCGAGTATGAGTACACGGCGCCGGGGGTGCCCCCCTTGAAGGGAGTGGACTGGCCTCTGGGCGACAATCCCCTGTTTCGCTTGGCCATTGGGCGGGATAGGGCCATCGGGTTAAACGATGTGGCCACCGCACCGGAGTTGCAGGGGTATGAGGCGTTACGCCAATTGTTGCAGCGGTACCGGGTGCGGTCGTGGCTCATGGCCCCCATTATCCACCAGGGAATGTTAATGGGGATGCTGGAGTTGCACCACTGCGGCGCCAAGCCCTATCCCTGGCGGGAGGTGGATTTGGCCCTGGTGACGGCGATTGCCAACCAGGTGGGGCTAGCGGTGGTGCAGGCCCAAGCCTACAAAAGTCTGGAGGAACTCAACCAGCAGTTGGCCGCCCTGGACCGCACCCGCACCAATTTGATTGCCATCATCGGCCACGAGTTGCGCACGCCCCTGTCCACCATTCAGGTGTGTTTGGAAAGTTTGGCCACAGAACCGGCAATGCCCCCGGCCATCCGGCAGGAAATGCTGAATGCGGCGATGGCGGACGCGGAACGGCTGCACAAGTTGATTCAGGACTTTCTCACCCTGTCGCGCCTGGAAAGCGGGCGGGTGCAGTGGCAAGCGGAAGCCATCACCCTGTCGGAATGTGTGGAGCTGGCCTTGGCCCAGTTGCGTTCCCATCGCCAGTGCTTGCCCCAGATTCAGGTGGAGTTGCCGGCGGATTTGCCTCTGTTGCGCACCGATGGGGAAGGGATTGTGGAGGTGCTGGTCAAGCTCCTGGACAACGCTTGCAAATTTACCGGGCCGGAGGGACAGGTGACCATCCGGGCGCAGGTGGTGGAGGGGAAGATGCTGGAAGTGGTGGTGGCGGACACGGGGCGGGGCATCGAACCCAGTCAATTGCAGGCCGTTTTTGACCGCTTCTACCAGGAGGAGGAGGCCCTGCGGCGCACGGTGGGGGGGACCGGCCTGGGTTTGGCCATCTGCCGGCAAATCGTGTCCGGGTTGGGGGGACAAATCTGGGCGGAATCGGCAGGCCGGGGCAAGGGCAGCAAATTTCACTTCACCATCCCCCTGCGCCCCGATACCAGCGGACCCTCCCTGGCGGAAACTCAACAGACCGGTTCGGGGGGCTGAAGGTGGGCTTGGCCCTGAGCGTCAATCCACACCCGTTGGCGACAGGGTCGGGGCGATAGGGGGTCGAGACCCAGTTCCACCCGTAGCTGGGGATGCTGCCGGCGCAAGTGCTGGGCATAGTCTAGGGCGGCCCGATAGGCTGTGGCATCCAGCGGGATCACCAGCCAATCCGCCGGGGCGGTTTCCTGGGGCAGTACACCCAAGGGCAGGAGCTGTTGGTAGAGCACCTCCAGGTTGAAGGAAAAGCCGATACCGGGTACGGCCTTGTTTTCCGGGTGATAGGCGGCAATTAGGTCGTCATAGCGCCCCCCTTGGCCCACTAACTGCACCGTATGGCCCTGGGTCACCGCGACCTGGAACACAATCCCGGTGTAGTAATCCCAGGGCTGCACCAGGCTCAGGTCCAATACCAGGGGAAAGTCCCTCGGCAAAAGATCCACCAGGTTTTGGAGATGGTCCAACCGCTGCCGCTGGGCCGTCGGCAATTCCCAGGTGCTTAGATAGGACAGCACGGCAGGGGGTTCCCCCCGTAGGTCCAACCAGGCCAACGCTCGCTCGCGCCAGGGTGGGGGCAACTGTTGCAGGGCGACCCGGTCCAACCGCACCAGGCTGTGCCGAACCAGGGGTTGCCAGGCGGCAGGAAAATGGTCAATCCAGGCGTGGGTCAGCCCCGCTTCCCCCAGAATCAGCCGCCAGGGAGGGAGTTGCAGGGAGGTTAAAGCATCCTGGATCAGTCGCAAAATTTCGGCATCCGCCAGGATACCCCCTGCCCCCAACAATTCCACGCCGACTTGATAAAACTCCTGGCAGTGTCCCCGCTGGGGATGGAGGCGAAACACGTTGGCGACATAGTACAGGCGTTGGGGATGGGGAATCCGGCTCCAGCGGCTGGCTACCACCCGGGCAATGGATGCGGTGACATCCGGGCGCAGGCCATAGACCCCGTCCCGATCCTGGATTTGCACCACCCATTCCGGGCACACCCGTCCCCCCGCTACCAGGGTGTCCAAGCGCTCCAGGGTAGGGGTCACCACCTGTTGATAGCCCCAGCGATGGAAAGTCGCTTGCAGCCGCTCCCGAATCCAGGTTTTTTGGAGGACTTCCAGAGGTAGGAGGTCGCGGCTACCGGTGGGGGGCGCAAACGTCATTTGCCGAACAGACCGAATAACCCCCTCTTCTTCGGCGCAGCTTTGGCCTTGGTCTCATTCTCCTTGGCCTGCTTCGCCAGGAGTTTGTCCACCGCCTCTAAGCCCTGGAGGGCACGGCTGTTACCTGGGTCCCGTTTCAGCGCCCGCTCAAAGTGAATCTTGGCCATCTTCAACTGGTTGGTCTGTAAATAGATGTAACCCTTGAGGCTCAAGCAGCGGGGGTCGCCACTGTCCAGTTTGAGGGCGTCGTCCAATTCCCGCAGGGCCGCCGAATAGTTCTTCAAACGCACCAACTCCTCCGCCCGGTTATAGAACTGGTCCAAGAAAGAGGGCCGCTGGGAAGTGGGGGGTGGGGCCGGCGTTGGGGAAGGGGTAGTTGCGGCGGGGGCCGTCTCTCCCGTACGGTTGACCAAGGGCACCGTATTCCCGGCGTACTGCCAGCGCAACAGGGCCAAGTTCAATTCGCTGATTTCGTTGATGATGGATATTGTCTCGTGGGGGACGGCAAACTGGCGCTCGGCCAACTGTTGCAGGGTTTCCCGGTAATAGGCCTCCGGATCAGGCTGGCGGTTCAGTAAATTGGCAGCTTCCGTTTCAAAGGTCAGGGTTTCCTGGGCCACCCGCTGGCCGATGAGCTTAAGGATGAGATGGTGCTCGGCGCGGACTTTGTCGTCAAAGAGTTTCTCGTAGGCAGGATTGACCAGACGCGATAGGATTTGGGCCGCCAGTTGCCGGTCTTCCTCGCTCAGGTGGCTGGTGGTATCCGGGTGTAGGGCGCGGGCCACCCGCATGTAGCGCCGACGAATGTCCTGGGGTCCGGCATCCAAAGGCACCCCCAAAATCGCATGGTAGTCTGTTTGCTGATAGCGTCCCAAGCCCTTGCTGATGGTCAGGTCCATAGATGTGGCGGCCTATTTGATCTCATTAGTATAGCGCAGAGAACTTGTAGGATTTAGGGGGCGTCCTTTGCGGGAACTGACCAATGACTGACCCTATTCTACTGTACCAGGTGGATGCCTTCACCCGGCGGCTTTTTGCAGGGAATCCGGCAGCCGTCTGTGTATTGACCCAGGCCCTTCCCCGGGAACTATGTCAGGCGATTGCCCAGGAAAATCAGTTGTCGGAAACGGCATTTATCCAACGCCGGGGCGAGGGTTATGCCATCCGTTGGTTTACCCCGACTTGCGAAGTGGACCTGTGCGGCCATGCCACCCTGGCAGCGGCCTACGTAGTAGGGGAATTTCTAGAACCCGGTTGCCCGGTCGTCCGGTTTGCCAGTCGGCAGGAACAATTACAGGTGCGTCGTCAGGGGGATGGGTGGGAGTTGGATTTTCCCCGTTGGTCCTTGACTCCGGCTACGGCCCCAGCCCCTTTGGTCAGCGGTTTAGGGATCACTCCCCAAGAAGTTTGGCAAACCCCGCGCGATTTACTGGTCGTAGTCCCCAGCGCCGAGCAGGTACAAAGCCTGCAACCCAACCTGGACCAACTGGCCCAATTGGATAGCCTAGGGGTCATCGTCACCGCGCCAGGTCGGCAGGGGGTGGATTTTGTGTCCCGCTTTTTTGCGCCGCGCCTGGGGATTCCCGAGGACCCGGTGACCGGTTCAGCCCATTGTGCCCTGGCCCCCTACTGGAGCGACCGCCTGGGGAAAACCGCCCTCTACGCCCGGCAACTATCGGCGCGGGGTGGGGAACTCTGGTGCCGGGTCACCCCCGATCGGGTGTTGATCCGGGGGAGCGCCGTTTGTTACCTGAGTGGGCAAATTCATTTACCCGAATCAACAGGCGCTTGGGAACTTTTTGGGTCTGATAGACGACCGGGATGGCAACCGATCCAAGGGGAGTGAAGTTTATGTCTAAACCGACATGGCGGCGCTGGTGGCCCTGGACGCTGGGCTTAACTTTGGGTTTGGCGGCCTTACCCATACTGCGGGTTCAAGCCCAAGCGGATACCCATGGGGCAATTGCCTGGTCCCGCCGGACTAACGCCCAAGGGTACGCCTGGGGTTATCGCAGCCGGTTTGGAGCGGAAAGCCGGGCGTTGCAGGAGTGTGAGGCGCGGTCGGGGTTCGGGGATTGCCAGGTGGTGGTGTGGTTTCGCAATGCCTGCGGGTCCATTGCGGAAACGGCGGATGGTTCCGTTGGTTACGCCTGGGCTGGAACAAGGGCTGCTGCCCAATCCCGGGCGCTGGAGGCGTGCCGGCGCTATGGGGTTTGCCGGGTGGCTCGCACCTTCTGCTCCTACGATTAACCCCGCAGCTGAATGGGCATGACCAGATAGAGCATCTGCGTTTCCCCTAGGGGGGCAAAGATCACTGGCGCGGTGGCTGAGTTGAGTTGAATCTGCACCTGGGAAGCGTTCATGGCCTTGAGACCCTCCAGGATATAGCGCACGTTAAAGGCCACCTCCAGGGCCTCTCCCTCAATTTCAGCCGCCAGTTGCTCCCGTCCCTGGCCGAGTTCACCCCCTTCGGTTGTTAGGGTCAGGTTGTCCAGGTCCAGGACAAACTTCACCACGTTGCGCCCCCCCACTATTACCGCCAACCGTTCCAGGGCCTGCATCAAGCTTTCCCGGTCCACCAACACCCGCCGGGCAAAGGTCTTGGGCAATAACTGCCGGTAATTGGGGTACATCCCGTCGAGTAGGCGTGTTACCAACCGCTGCTGCCATCCATTCCCGGACGGCGCCGGCAAGCGAAAATCTGCCTGGTGCGGTTCCAGAGCCAACTGCAAAAACTCCCCCTCGTACTTGCCCAGGAGCCGTTCCACCTCCCGCAAGGCCCGCGCCGGAATCGTGGCTTGCACCGGAGCTTGGCTGGTTGTCAAAGCGGTTTCCACTATCGCCAGGCGGTGGCCATCGGTAGCAGCAAACTCCAGGACATCTTCGCGGATTTGCAGGTGCACACCGGTGAGAATCTGCTTGGTTTCATCGGCGCTGGCGGCAAACAACACCCCCCGCAACCCCTGCAAAAATGCTTCCCGTTCCAGAGCGATAGGCGGAGCCGTAACGGCAGGGAGCACGGGAAAATCGGCAGCTGCCAAGCCGGAGATCTGGTATGGCCCGGCTAGGGTATCTTTTTTGCCATCCCGGTTGCAGAACGCCCGCAACGTCACTTGTAGCTGTTCGGCCCGCACATCTACATCCGCATCGGGAAAACGGGCAATCAAACTTTCCAGCGTCTTGGCCGGCAAGGTAATGCTGCCCGGTTCATGGACCTGCGCCGGCATCCAGCTTTGCAAGTACAAGCTCTGGTCAAAAGCACTCAGCAGAATTTGGTCCTCTTTAGCCTCTAACAAGACGTGGGCCAGGATAGGGTTGGTAGGACGGTTGGCAACGGCGCGACTGATAAGACCAAGATGACTGCTAAGGTCCTTTTGCCCACAGGTCCAGTGCATAGCGCCAGTGTAACCGATCGTTGCGCCCCCCGACTAGCCCCTACTACTACTACTACCGATCATAAGTACTTTTATTAGATCAGTAGTAGTAGGGCCTGTGGATATGTGGATAACTCCTGTGGACAGCCGATGGGACGGGCGTTTGCCGTTGGGCCGCCTGTGGATAACCTGTGGATAACCTGTGGATAAAATCCCAACTTATCCACAACCCCGGTTTTTTATCCACAGCTGGCCCCGACTTATCCCCAAATCATCCACAGCCCTGGCCCGAGTTATCCACAGATTTTCCCGACTTATCCACAAGTTATCCACAGCCTCTCCCCTCTAAACTGTAATAATTCTTAACAATTGGTAAGGGTCGGGGTTGGGTTACATGGTTCCAGGGCTGTGCCGAAGCGTTCCCAGCGGCAAAAGTGCAAGTTATCTGGCCAGGGGCAGCCGTTGAGGTAGTCCCTGATGACGTCGGCGGTGATGGGGGCCAGCAGGATGCCGTTGCGGTAGTGGCCGGTGGCGAAGGTGAGGTTGGGCCAGGGGCTGGGACCCAAGATGGGGAATTCGTCGGGGGTCAGGGGGCGGTAACCCCACCAGGTTTCCACCAGGGGCCAGTCCCGCAGGGGGGGGTAGGTGGCCATGGCTTGTTGCAACAGGGTCTGCAGACCGCCGGCGGTGACCCCGTCTTGGAAACCGACATCTTCGCTGGTGGCCCCCACTACCAATTGCCCATCCCGCCGGGGAATCAGGTAAGCCGGGCCAAACACCACCTGGCGCAGGGGCAAGGTGTCTCTGGGCATTCGCAGAGCCAACATCTGTCCCTTGCGGGGATAGACGGGGAGGTTGAGGAGCTTATGGGTCCAGGCGCCGGTGGCCAAGATGTAATGATCCGCCTGATAGATGGCTGAGGGGGTGGTGACCTGGCTGATCCGACCCTGGGTCTGGTGAATTTGGATGACGGGTTCCGCCGGCCTCAATTGCACACCCAGGGCTTGGGCGGCTCGTTGCAGCAGGTGGATCAGGCGGCGGTTGTCCACTTGGCCGTTGTCGGGATACCACCAGGCGCCGATGAATTGTTCACCCAAACCAGGTTGGCGGCTATCCAGCGCTGAGCGGTCCAGCCAAATCCCCGTGTGGTTGCCGGGGGCAGGGGTGGTCACGGGCGCCAGGATGCCGCAGGGCCAGTAGCCCGCCGATGCACCGGTGAGCTGTTCCAGTTCTTGTATCCAGGTGGGGTAACGTTGGAGGCTGGCCTGGCAAAGGTCGCGCATGGGTCCAGGGGGGAGTTGTTCAGCACCTGGTGCCAGCATACCTCCCGCCGCTGTGGCTGCCTTACCAGGAAAACCCGCGTCCAGAACAATCACCCGCCTTTGGCCTTGGGCCAGCGCAACTGCAATGCTCAGCCCAATCATGCCCCCGCCGAGGATGCAAACGTCCATGCCTGCTGCGTTAACTCGACCGTCTTTCATCCTAGCCGACCGTCGAGTGGCCTAGGGTGGCAATAGGACTACGACCAGGCGGGTGTTTAGTTGTTGACCGTCCCGATAGCCCAGTCCAGATACTGCTCCAGCAGCGATGACATGAGCCTAGAAAAAGTAAAGAGCGGTCTTGTGAGGAACCGCCCTTGAGCGTTGATTTAGGCCAGGAAGCAACTTGTTGATACCCGTGCAACGTTAGGGATTGCCAACACGGATGGTATTACTACCGCAAGCCTCAGCACTAGTCGGCTGATTAGGGGTATCTGTACCAGGAGTTGTGGCTTCACACAGAATACCGGCCATCTCCCGGTTCGTCTCACCTTCGACAGTTACATTCTTCACCTCAGCAGCGGCGGCATAGCCTTTTAAGTCATTGGATTTGCTCGTGGCGGTAGCCGTAACGAGGTCAGAGGTACTAGTACTGTTGCTTTGTTCGTATGTGTAGTTCTTCGTGTCCGTTGGCATCCCTAGTGCCAGGTCGGTCCAGCTCGCCGAAAATTTGTTGTAATTTTCCCGAAAGGCCTTTTGACCACGCACCCAAGCGCTCAGGGTGTTCCGCGCTTCCGCTTGCTTGGCCTTGGCGGATTGGGACAGGAAAGAAGGCAGGGCGATCGCCGCCAGGATGCCGATGATCACAATCACCACCAGCAACTCAATCAGGGTGAAGCCCTCATCGGCTTTCTTCTTGGCCAAGTGCTGCAACAGTTTCGCCTTCAGATTCGCAGACATGATGACACACTCCTACTATTGAACAGTTTAGGTTTGGGTAAACGGAGCCTCATTGACCCCATGCCTAACTTACCCAGCCCCATCTTTGGACCGATCAGACCTGACGATTGTTTTTTCCTATGTGACATGGCGCACTTTGTCAGTCAAAGGCGTTACCGTTTCTCAATTGCCCGCAACCTCACGGTATAAGCGCCCATTATACCCGCACCGTTCCCTGGCGCAACACGTGCCAGCGCCCCCCTTGCCAGGTAATGACGGTGGAGGGCTGACCTGAACCCCGATTTTCTGCCTGGAGGACGTACACGTCGGGAAATTGGGCATGAATTTCGGCGGCGGTCAGTAGGGGGGACTGGCCAGATAGGTTGGCGCTGGTGGTGGCTAAAACGCCCACCTGCTGGAGTAGGCTCAAGGCTAGGGGATGGTCGGGAATGCGCAACCCAAGGGTGCCGGTCTGTTGGGGGTTAATGGCGGGGGTCACCCGGTCGCTGGCAGGTAGCACGATGGTCAAGGCACCGGGCCAATGGCGCTGGGCCAATTCCTGCCAAGGGATGTCGGGTGCGGGGGCAATCCAGGGGAGAAACAGGTCAGGGGTGGGCGCCATGAGAATTAAAGGCTTGTCGGGGGGACGGCGCTTGCAGGCGTAGATTTTGGCCCCCTGCTCAGGCAGCACGGCCAACGCCGGTACGGTATCGGTGGGGAAACTCACCACGTGCCCCGCCCGCGCCGCTAGGACCAAACTGGGAAAGCTCACCAACATTTACCCGATCCAACGCGCCAACACAAACCGGTCGTGCCCAGCCCAGTCGCGAAATACCTGGATGTCTCGATAGCCGCCCTGTTCGGTCAGGAAGTGCACCACGGCGGTTGTTTGCCCGCTCATGGTTTCCACGGCCCACAGTCCCCCGGGTTGCAAATACAGCGGCGCTGTTGTTACCAAGTATCGCAAAGGCTGGAGACCGTCGGGACCCCCGTCGAGGGCCAATTGGGGTTCGTGCTGCACCTCGGGGGGCAGGGTGGCCAAAAGAGCGCTGGGAATGTAAGGGGGGTTGCTCACCATCCCCTGGAGCTGTCCTTGCAGGTGCGATAAGGGATCAAACCAGTTTCCCCGGTGCAAAATGAGCCGTTTTTCCAGTCCTAGATGCCGAGCGTTGGCTTGGGCAATGTGTAAGGCCATTTCACTGCAATCCACCCCGTGCATGGTGATCCCGGGCAACAGGCGCAGTAATCCCAGGGCAATGGCACCGCTGCCTATGCCCAGGTCAGCCCAGTGACTAGTGGTTAACCCCCAACGCTTGGCCCACTGCGCTGCTAGGTCCACCAGCAGTTCCGTTTCCGGGCGGGGGACCAATACGCCGGGGGTCACCAACAGTTCCATGTCCCGCCAGGTGGTTCGCCCCACTAAATACTGCACCGGCTCCCGGGTCTGGAGATAACGCTGCCACAGGGATGTCAGTTGGGGGAGAAACTCACTACCGGTGGCTTGGCCCCAGCGCAGGGTGAGGGTGTCCCAACCCGTTACACACCGCACCAGCCAGTCCAATTCCGGCGCGAACTCTGGATGCTGTTGCCGTTGTTGCTGCCACCAGTCCCGTAGGGTGATCACTGGGGTGATTGGGGTTGAGGAGCGGGTGCTGCTGGGGGTTGCGGTGGACGATTCCCCTGCTGTTGCTGGACAAAACGGATGGCACTACTGGCGGGTACGAAATAGATTTGCCGCAGTTGGGGGTCGTTTTTCTGCTCCATGAGGGCCACTAACTGGTCCAGGCTGCTGACCCGGATTTTGGCGGATTCGGCAATTTTGGGGTCCCGCTTGCGCAACTCCGCCAAGAACCCCTCCACATCTTGCCGGCTAAAGAACATGGGCGCCACTTCTTCTTTGTTGCCCTTTTGGTCCTGAACCTGGATGGTCAACTGGCCCTGCTGGGGACCGCCGGTGATGAAAAACAAAGGAATCCCCGGAAACCGGTCCAATTTTTGCCCTTCCGCTTGCAGGATTTTGAGGGCTGCTTCCTGTTGGGCTTTGTCGGGCTGAAAACTCACCTCCAACTTTTCATCCTTCTGGGCGGCCTTGGCCAGTTCGTAGGCTTTGTCCAGGCCCACCACTTGCACCCGCGCCCCTTTGACCGCATCGGGGTTTTGGCTTTGCACCTGCTTCAGGGCGTTTTGGGCGTCCTGGGGGTTGAAAAAGAAAAAGGTGACCACCTTCTCTTTGTTACCTTCTTTGACGGTGGCCGTGAGAATTTGCTTGCCGCTGCCGTCAATAAGAGTAAATACGGGTACAGTCTGCAACTGTTCGGCGATTTGTTTGGTCGGCATGCCCTGGGCCAGCACGGGTGACACCTGGAGCGGCAACCCCATCACCGGCCCCAACAGCAATCCCAAGGCCAACCCACCGCGAATTAACCCTTTCATCCTCACTCCTTGCCTTAATGCGGCTGCTTCATGCAACAACCATCCAACCTGATATGCGCAGGACGTTTCTGATCGGCTGGTTGGTTCCCATTAACTATACCAAAACCCGGCTTCTATAATAAGCATTGGCTCTGGGTGGCAGGAAAACGATGCGCATTTCCCTGAACTGGTTGCGGGAGCTGGTGGATTTGCCGGCGGCAGTCACGGTGGAGGAGGTGGCGGAACGGCTGACGATGGCGGGTTTTGAGGTGGAGGCGATCGAAGACCGGCGCACCTGGGCCGAAGGGGTGGTGGTGGGCCGTGTTCTACAGCGGGAACCCCATCCCCAGGCGGATAAGTTAAGTGTGTGCCAGGTGGATGTAGGGCAAGGGGAACCGCTGACGATTGTCTGCGGGGCGGCCAATGTGCGGGCGGAAGTCTATGTCCCGGTGGCCCTGGTGGGTACCTATCTCCCTGGCATTGGCCTCAAAATTGAGCGGGCGAATAAGCGGGGGGTGGAGTCGGCCGGGATGATTTGCTCCCTGGCGGAACTGGGGCTGGAAAAAAGTTCTCCCGGAATCCACATCTTCACGGAGCCAGATGTGCAGGTGGGCCAGGATGTGCGACCGCTGCTGGGATTGGATGATGTGATTTTGCAGGTGGCCTCCACGGCTAATCGGGGGGATGCCCTAAGTATGGTGGGGATAGCCCGGGAGGTGGCAGCCTTGTTTGGGGTGTCTGTACGGTTGCCGCCGGTTGCCGCTGTCTCTCCACCGGCTAGCCAAGTGCAATTGGCCATTGCTGAGGCCAACCATTGCCCGGTGTATTGGGGGACGGAGTTGACGGGGGTGCAAATTGGTCCGTCTCCTCGCTGGCTGCGGCAACGGCTGGAAAAGGCTGGGATTCGCTCCCTCAATAACGTGGTGGACATCACCAATTACGTACTGCTGGAGTGGGGCCAACCCCTCCATGCCTTCGACGCGGATGCATTGCGCCAGGGCGATAAGTCTCTAACGTTGGGGGTGCGCTTGGCCCGGGCGGGCGAAACCCTGAAAACGCTGGATGACCAACTGCGGACGTTGACGCCCCAGGCTTTGGTGATTACGGCAAATGACCGACCGGTGGCCCTGGCTGGGGTGATGGGGGGAGCAGATACAGAGGTGACGGACCAAACGGGCAATGTGATTTTGGAGGCGGCGATTTTTGACCCGGCAACGGTGCGACGCTCAGCTCGGTCGGTGGGCTTGCGCACGGAGGCCTCGGCGCGCTATGAGCGGGGGGTGAACCCGGCGGATGTGGAGTTGGCTTGGGGACGGGCGGTGGAACTGCTACAGACCTATGCCGGGGCGCAGGTGGTGGGGGTGGCTCGGTGGGACCGGCGCGAGCGGCAACCGCGGGTGATTGCACTGCGCTGGCAACGGGTCCAGGGGGTGCTGGGGGATTTGGCGGCAGGGGCGCTGACGGAAACCCAGGTGGAAAAAACCTTGACGGCGCTGGGGTTTGGTCTGGTGCGGGAAACGACGGGTTGGCGGGTGACGGTGCCCCCTCACCGCTGGCGGGATGTGGAGCAGGAGGTGGACCTGATCGAAGAGGTGGCCCGGTTGGCGGGGTATGATCAGTTCGCTAACACGTTGCCGGGGACTGCTCAGGTGGGCGGTTACCCCCCTGCTGAACAGGTGCGCCAGCGCGTGCGGGAACTGTGTCGCGGCTATGGCCTGCATGAACTGATGCACTATTCCCTGGTGAAGACGGGGGACCTGCAGCTTAGCAATCCCCTGCTGGCGGAATACAGCGCCCTGCGGCGGGATTTGTTTGAGGGGTTGCTCCAGGCTTATACCTATAACATCCAGCAGAGGAACGGGCCGCTGTGGGGCTTTGAACTGGGTCGGGTGTTTGTGCGCCAGGGGACAACGGAGCGGGAGTTTGAACAATTGGGGGCCATTTGGGGGGGGACCCGGGAACACTGGCTGCGCAAAGACCCCCTGGGCTGGTACGAGGCTAAGGGGATGGTGGAGGGCATCTTGGCGGGGCTGCGGCTGACGGTGGACTGGCAACGCTACAAGGATGACCCCCGTTTCCATCCGGGACGCACGGCGCTGCTGCAACTGGAGGGACAACCGTTGGGGGTGTTTGGGCAGGTGCATCCCCAGGTGTGTCAGGCCCAGGAGATTCCCGAGCCGGTGTATGTGCTGCTACTGGATATGGAGTGTTTGACCCCGGCGGCGCTGCAAAGGCCCTGGACCCGTTTTCAGCCCTATTCCCCCTATCCGGCGGCGGACCGGGATTTGGCCCTGTTTGCTGATAGGGAGCTACCGGTGGCGGATTTGGTGCGGGTGATGCGCCAGGCGGGGGGAGAGCTGCTCCAGCAGGTGTGGCTGTTTGATGAGTACCGGGGTGAGGGGGTGCCGCCGGGACAGCGGAGTTTGGCCTTTCGCCTGGTCTATCGGGCGCCGGACCGCACCTTGACGGATACGGAGGTGGAGGCACTCCAGGAACGGGTGCGTCAGGCGTTGCGGCAAACCTATCCGGTGACGCTGCGCAGTTGATGCGGGTGTGTATTGTCACGGGTATTTTTCCACCGGATGTGGGGGGACCGGCGACCTACGTACCGCTCATCGCCCGGGGATTGCAGGCGCTAGGGCATCAGGTGCAGGTGGTTACTAGCAGCGAACCGGAGCATTTGACCCAGCCCGAAGCCTGGGATTTTCCGGTGGTGCGTCTGAATCGGCGGGTGCCCTGGAGCGTGCGCAGTGTTTATTATCAATGGCGCTTGGCCCCCTACATTGCTGCGGCCGATGTGGTGTATGTAAACGGGTTGCTGTGGGAGGCGGCCCAGGTGTGTCGGCGCTCTGGGAAACCCTGGGTGGCTAAGGTGGTGGGGGATAGCACTTGGGAGCGGGCGGTGCGCCGGGGTTGGACCACCGTTGACCTGGAGACGTTTCAAGGGCCGCAGTTTGACCTGCGCATTCGCCTGTTTCGCCACTGGCGTAATCAAGCGCTCCGCCAGGCCCAGCGGGTGATTGTCCCAAGTCAGTACTTGGCCCGTCTGGTGCAGGGGTGGGGGGTGCCACCGGAAAAAATTACCGTGATTTACAACGCCATTACGTTGCCGGAGGTGCTCCCGCTGGTGGTCAATCCCCTGAAGACGCGCTACCGGGTGATAACGGCGGGGCGTTTGGTGCCCTGGAAAGGAGTAGATGACATCCTGACGGCTATCGCTCCCTTGCCGGAGGTGGGGCTGGTGATTGTTGGTACAGGGCCAGAGGAGGCGCGCTTAACCCAGCAGGTGCAAGCTTGGCAGTTGACTGGGCGGGTGTGGTTGGCAGGGCAAAAATCCCTACCGGAATTGCTGGCACTGATGGGAACGTGTGATCTCTTTGTATTGAATTCCACCTATGAGGGCCTGCCCCATGTGGTGCTGGAGGCGATGGCGGTGGGGGTGCCGGTGGTGGCCACAGCCGTAGGGGGGACGCCGGAGTTAATCCGAGACGGTGACAACGGTCGGTTGCTGCCCCCTGGGCGTCCGGACCTGCTGCGCCAGGTGATTTGGGAGTGTCTAACCCAGCCAGCGCAACGGGAGCACTATCGCCAAAACGCCTACAAGACCCTGACCCACTTCCAGCTCCCGACAATGGTCCAACGCTGCGCGGAACTACTGATGGCGGCGGCAACCCGGCAGGGGTACACTGGAAGGGGTCATTAGCATAGCCGGTGCGCTACAGACAGTTCCTCAAGGGGATCAAGAAGCGATTGGGTCGGAAACATCGTAGTCTGGCTGTAGCTACGCTGCAACCGGTGGCGCTAATTCTGGTCACCGCTGTTTTTGTATTCGCGTTTCTCAGTTGGCGTTTGGTTTCCTGGCAGTTGGATGCTTTTGATGCGGCCTCCTACCGGCAGGATGTGCAGCGGGTGAGCGCCGTATTACGCCGGGATGCCGATGTGATGCTGGGGTTTGTCCGGGACTATGCCACTTGGGATGAGATCTACGACTATGTCCGCGGTCAAAACGGTCAGTTTGTCGAAAAAAACTTTACACTTTCCACCCTGTCCCAACTGCATTTCCATGGCGCGGCCATCGTGGGTGAGACGGGACGGGTCTGGACGGCATTCACCTGGGATGACCAGGGCCGTAGGCAACCTTTGCCGCCAACCGTTTTGCAGTGGCTGGTGCAGGAGGCTCGACGTGGCGCTCACCGACCGGCAGCCCATTATTTTTTGTGGCTGGGGCAGCGGCCTGTGGCTATTGCGGCGGCGCCGGTTACCGACACCCAAAATCAAAAGTCGGGTCAGGCGCGGTTTTATCTGCTGCGTTATTTGGATGGTCCCTACCATGCCCTCATTCAACAGCTCACGGCCACATCTTTTGTTTTTACAGGGGAAACGGGGTTGCAGGTCGTGCGCCGGGGCGAAATGTGGATGGTCCATCAAAGGATGGCGCCGGGGATGGAGATTTGTGTCCAGGGGAAGACGCGCCTAGCTGGACAGCGACAGTTGATGGGTTGGCTGTTCCTGCTCAATGGGGGATTGCTGGTGCTGGTGTGTTTGGGGGGCACCTACTGGGTGTGGCAAAAACGGGTTTTGCGGCGGTTGAGTTTATTTGCCGACCGGGCGGTGGCCGCGCGGGAAACCCAGGATGTGCATATCCGCTGGCCGGTGCAAGGGGAGGACGAGTTGGACCACCTGGCCAGGGCGCTCAATCAATTGCAAGCCACCTTGGCCCGGCACCAGGCTGAACTCCAACAGTTGGTCTACTACGACAGCCTAACGGGGTTAGCCAATCGGCGTTTTTTATTGGACTATCTCAACCAACTACCGGCCAGCCCCAGCGTCCATGCCCTGATGCTGCTGGATTTGGACCATTTCAAGAAAGTGAACGATGCCAACGGCCACCTGCGGGGGGATGAGTTGCTTGTGGAGGTGGGAAACCGGCTGCGGCAAACTATGCCAGCGGAAGCCTTGGTGGCCCGTTTGGGGGGAGATGAGTTTGTCGTGGTTTTGCCCGAGGTGGCCCCTGAGACGACCACAGCCGCCACCATCGCCCGGCAAATCGCCCAGACCATCCTAGAGACGCTGGCGAAACCGTTTTTTTGCCCCTACGGCGAGTACGGTCTCACCGCCAGTATTGGCATCACCCTTTTTCGGACGCCGCTGGAGGATGTATACACCCTGTTGCAGCAGGCGGATGCCGCGATGTACCGCAGTAAGGCCACCGGTCGTAACCGGTCTTCCCTGTTTCATCCCCAGTTGCAGGTGCACATCCAGCGCCGCGCCCATCTGGAACAGGACCTGTCAGCTGCCCTGGAAAAGGGGCAATTGACCATCCACTACCAGCCCCAGGTGACCGACGACCACCGGTTGTGGGGGGTTGAGGCCCTGGTGCGCTGGCGGCATCCCCATCAGGGCTGGGTCCCACCGGCTGCGTTCATCCCGGTGGCCGAGGACAATGGTTTGATGGTTCCCCTAGGCAATTGGGTACTCACAGCGGCCTGCACCCAATTGGCACGCTGGGCGGATCACCCCGTCCTAAGCCAAGGGGATATGGCGGTCAATGTCAGCGCCCGACAGGTCCACCAGCCGGATTTTGTCCCCCAGCTGCTGACCATCCTGGAGCATACCGGCGCCAATCCCCACCGACTGGTCCTGGAGTTGACTGAGACGGTGATGCTGGAGGACCTGGACCGGGTGGGCCAGAAACTTAAGCAGCTGCGGGCGGCGGGGGTGCGCTTGGCCCTTGATGACTTTGGCCTGGGGTACTCCGCCTTGCGCTATTTGAAACGCCTGCCTTTAAGCCAACTTAAAATTGACCGCCTTTTTGTGCGCCATGTGCTGGAGAACCCCCATGACCAGGCGATTGTCCGCATGATCCTGGCCCTGGGGGAAACCCTGCATTTGGATGTACTCGCCGAGGGCGTTGAACAAGAGGGCCAGCGGGATTTCCTGGTCGCGCAGGGGTGTCGGATTTACCAGGGGTATTTATTTGCTCCGCCCTTGCCGGTGGAGGAGCTGGAGACCTGGGTGGCGCAACGTGCCATGATGGGAAAGGGGGTGGAGCAGTGACCGGTGCAGCTCAGGCAAGTCATTATCACCTACAAGGCCCACGACCCGGAAAGTAAGCAGTGGGCTATCCGCTGTGAGCAGGAGTTGAGGGCGCAGGGGGTGCGGGTGTTGTTAGGCCCCAGTGGCCCCAAGGACAACCCCTATCCGGTCTTTCTGGCCTCGGCCAATCAGGGCATTGATTTGGCGTTGGTACTGGGGGGCGATGGCACGGCGTTGGGGGCGGCACGACACTTGGCCAGCGAAGGCATCCCCATCCTGGCGGTCAATATTGGGGGGCGCTTGGGGTTTCTGACGGAACCGGCGGAGGTGTTGCGCAACACGCAAGCAGTCTGGGAACGCCTGCGGGCAGACCAGTACGCCGTCCAGAAACGTATGATGGTCCAGGCGCAACTGTTTGAGGGCAACGCACGACCAGGCCAACCGGCTAGCGAGGTGTTCTGGGCCTTGAACGAAATGGCCGTTAAACCCGCCAGCGTGGACCGGCTGCCGACCTGCGTGCTGGAGGTGGAAATTGACGGCGAACTGGTGGACCAGTACCAGGGGGATGGTTTGATCGTGGCGACGCCCACCGGTTCAACGTCCTACACCTTGTCGGCGGGGGGGTCCATCCTCCACCCCGGTATGGAAGCGTTAGCGGTGGTCCCCATCTGTCCCTTGAGCCTTTCCAGCCGCCCCCTGATCCTGCCGCCGGCTTTCGTGGTGAGCATTTGGCCGTTGCAGGACCGGGACCTGAACACCAAGTTGTGGATGGATGGAGTTTTGGCCACCAGCATTTGGCCGGGCCAACGGGTGGATGTGCGCCGGGCGCCACGGGATGCCCACTTCATCATCCTCCAGGAAAACTACTCCTACTACCGCATCCTGCGGGAAAAGTTGCAGTGGGCCGGTGCCCTGGTCCCCTATCCCAACAACCACCGGGTGACCTCATAGCCGAGTCAGCTGCCCCAGTTGCTGTCGTTCGGCGGGGGTGAGTTCGCGCCAGCATCCCGGCGGCAAATCCCCGAGCTGCAACGGTCCAATGGCCACCCGCACCAACCGCAACGTGGGATACCCCACCGCCGCCGTCATCCGCCGCACCTGGCGATTGCGCCCCTCCCGCAGGGTGATTTGCAACCAACTGGTTGGAATGGCCCGCCGAAACCGAATCGGGGGGTCCCGGGGCGGCAGGGTCGGTTCCTGGGCCAGGAAGACCACCTCGGCCGGACGGGTGCGGTAACCCCGGATGACCACCCCCTGGCGCAACTGCTCCAGCACCGCCGGCGTCGGGATGCCCTCCACCTGGACCCAGTAGGTGCGGGGGTGACCGTAGCGGGGGTCGGTCAGGCGATGTTGCAGACGGCCATCGTTGGTAAGCAGCAGCAGCCCTTCACTGTCGTAGTCCAACCGCCCCACCGGATAGACCTCCGGAATCGGAATAAAATCCTTGAGCGTCCGGCGGCCTTGGTCATCCCGAAACTGGCACAACACCCGGTAAGGCTTGTGAAACAGGAGATAACGATACGCCATGCACTACAACTCAGTGATCTTGCCCAGGAGTACAGCCCGTTGCGCCCCCGTAACCGCCGGGATATTGGTCGGACGACCGTCAATCCGTTCCGCCGCTAGAATGGCAAACGCCAGGGCCTCTTTACTGTCGGGGTCAATGCCGTAAATGCTGCTAGAGTGGATTGGGATGGGGGCAAACAAATCTTGCAAATGCTGCAGCAAAACCGGGTTATGCACCCCCCCACCGCTAACGATGACTTCCGTTACCTCCTGCTGGGGACGCACCCAGCGCCGGTACTGGGCAACAATGGCCGCCGCCGTGAAGTAGGTCACCGTTGCGAACAGGTCATACCAGGACTGGGGCGAGCCGGGGTTGACGTAGTTCACCAGCTCCTGCACAAACCCAGCGCCAAACTGTTCCCGCCCGGCCGATTTGGGGGGTGGTTGCGCCAGAAACGGATGGGCCATCAGGTGATCCAACCAAGCCTGTCGCAGCTGTCCCTGCTTCGCCCACTGCCCATCCCGGTCGCAGCGCTGTTGTCCCCGGGTAAACAGGGCCGCCAACTCATCCAACACCATATTGGCCGGGCCGCAGTCAAAAGCCAAGTGGGCCTGCCCTGCCACCACCAGGGTGCAATTGGCAATTCCCCCCAAATTCAACGCCAACACCGGTCGTTGCAGGTGCCCCAACAGCCGGGCATCCACATAGGGCACCAAGGGCGCGCCACATCCCCCCACCGCCACATCGTGGATACGAAAATCCGACACCACCGGACAGCCGAACCGCGCCGCCAGGAAAGCCGGTTCCCCCAGTTGCAACGTCACCCGCTGGTGCTCGTGATAGACCGTCTGGCCGTGACTGCCGATCAAATGCACCTCGGTGGGGAAATCCGCCAACACCTGGGCCAACGCCTCCGCAAAGGCCTCCCCAATCTGCCGGTGCCAGTGGGCAATTTGCGCCAGATTCCCGGATGACTGCAGCAACGCCCAGCGCAGAGATGGGGGATAGGGCACCGTACGGGCCGTCAACCAACGACACTGCCAGGGTTGCCGGTGGATTTCACACAAACACACATCAATACCATCCATGGACGTCCCCGACAGCAAACCCGCCACGATGCGTTTGTCCAGCCTTTGCACATCAGCCAATCGCCACATCCCCGATTACCCGGCGCAAATGGCCCTGGGCCGCCGCCAGTAATTGTTGGGCCTCGGCAAAACCCACCTGCCGATGATGCATCACCACCGCCGTTTTCACCTGTCCTTGGGCCTGCACCAGCAATTGGTAGGCCGCCTCCCGCTCCAACCCCGTCAAATACTGCACAAACCGCGTCCCCCGATCCCACAACTTTTGGTTGGTCGCCCGCAAATCCACCATCAGATTGCCGTAGACCTTACCCAGCTTCACCATCACCGCCGTGCTGAGCATATTGAGCACCAATTTGGTGGCCGTTCCCGCCTTCAGGCGCGTCGAACCGGTGAGAATTTCCGGCCCAACCGGTAAAACAATCGCCTGGTCCACCCTCACCCATTGCGCCCCCTCGGGATTGCAGGTGATGAAAATTGTAGGACTGCCCAAGGCCTGGGCGTACTCCAAACCCGCCAGCACGTAGGGCGTTGTAGAACCGGCAGCGATCCCACACAGCACATCGCCCTGGCGGAAGCCCCGCGCCTGTATGTCCCGGATGGCCTGCTCCCGGTCGTCTTCTGCCCCCTCCACCGCCTGTTTAAGCGCCCGGTCCCCCCCGGCAATAATCCCCTGGACCATCTCCGGGTCGGTGGAAAACGTGGGGGGACATTCAGCCGCATCCAGAACCCCCAAACGTCCGCTGGTGCCCGCCCCCAGGTAAAACAGGCGATGTCCCTGGGCCAACTGCTGCCCGATGATCTCCACCGCCCGGGCAATGGACGGAATGGCCCGTTCCACCACCAAGGGCACCTGCTGGTCTGCCCGGTTCATCAGACGCAGCATGTCCTCAACCGAACATCGGTCCAGATAGGTGCTCTCCGGATGCCGCTGCTCCGTCAACAAATGCCCCCGGTCAACCATAGGCCCCTGGTTGCTCGCCGCCATCCCTTTATGATAGGGGTGAAGGGTTGCGGTTGCCGGATGCCCCCGATTAATTTGGTTTGGTTTCGCCGGGATTTGCGCCTGGGGGATAACGAAATCGTGTGGCGGGGCAGCCAGGGCCTAATCCTCCCTTTTTTCGTCATTGACCCCTGGTTTTACCGGCAACCGGAAATCAGCGCCCATCGCGTGCAGTTTTTGTGGGAATCCCTGGCGGATTTAGACTGGCAACTGCGACAGCGGGGCAGTCAGCTTTATATCTTTTTGGGCCCCAGCATAGCCGTGATCCAGACCTTGACCCAGGAACTGTTGACCCAGGGGTACATACCCCACCTATGGTTCAACCGGGACATCCAGGTGACCTACGGACTAGAACGGGACCGGGCCATTGTGCAGTTCTACCGCGAACGTCATTTGCCCATTACGGAAGGCACCAACTTTTTCCTGAACCCCAACGGTCACGGGGACGATTGGCTGGAGAAGTACTACGCCTACCAAAACCAACCCCTGTATCCCACGCCCGAACGGTTGACGACCCCCCCGCTCACCCTGACCACCCCCCAAATCCCCCTAGCGGATATTGCCAAAACGTTCAACCTCCCCTGTGCACCCAACCCCTGGTTCAAGGGCGGTGCATCCCAAGCGCAAGCCACCCTGCAATCTTTTTTAGAGCGGCGCTTTTGGGGCTATCACTGGAAACTTTCTCGTCCCTGGTTAGCCCAGCAGGGGGCCACCTCCCACCTCTCGCCCCATTTGACCTTCGGCACGATTAGCAACCGCCAGGTGTACCAGGCCGTGCAGCAAAAACGCCGCGCCTACCCCGACCATCACCGGGCCGTTTTATCCCTGCGGGCCTTTCGAGACCGGTTACGCTGGCGCGATGCCGCTAGTCAACGCCTCTACGACAACCCCCAGTTGGTCCATCGCAATCTCTACCCCGAATTCGACGACTGGTACACCGACGCCCCCCTATCGCCCGAGAAACAGGAGCTGTTTTGGCGCTGGCAACAAGGGTTGACCGGTTTTCCCCTGGTGGATGCCAGCATGCGCCAATTGCGGCACATGGGGTGGATGAACTTTCGCATGCGGGCTATGTGCGCCACCTTTTTGACCATCAACTGCGGCATTTCTTGGCACCACGGCGCCCGCCACTACATGCAGTATTTAATCGACGGGGACCTGGCGATTGACCACTGGCAATGGCAAAGCCAAGCGGGGATTACCAACCCCTTAGCGCCCGGTTTTCGCATCTACAACCCCGAACGCAACGCCCGCGAGCGGGATGAAAACTGGCAATTTATCCACTACTGGGTGCCGGAGCTGCGCGCCATTGGTCCGGACGATTGGGGTAAAGTTTCCCTGGCCCATTACCCCCCACCCATGCTGGACTGGGCGCAAACCCGACAACACCATGGCGCCATCATCCAGGGCATCCGCGCCCGTATCCGCCAACGCCTGTATCGCGAACAGGGACCCGAACTCACCCGCGCCCAACAGACCCAAACCGCCATCCAACGCTATCACCAGCGCTGGCAACGCTATTACCAACAGGCCGCCGGCGTGCAGCAGTTGTCCCTGGATTGGGGTCCTTGGCCGGAATAGGGGGCGCGCTAGGATGGGGGTTCAGTCCATGGTGACCCTGCAACTGCGGCAATTAGCAATTCCCCCGGGTCAATGGCTGGTGATTCACGGGTTGGACTGGGCAGAATTGGAAGCCATCTTGACCGAGCTAGGGGAAAAGCGCCGGAGCCGCATTGCCTACCGCGATGGCGTGCTGGAGATACGCATGCCCTTACCGGAAGGCGACATCATCAAATTATGGCCAGTTTCACAGGCAGCTTAGCCAGCAGCACCAGCGCCGGGACAATGGCAAAACCACCCCGCCGGTCAAGAGACCCACCAACAGCAACCAGCAGTAGGGACAAACCGGGGGCACATAAGGGGCGGCCAAGTCCGGTTCGGGGGGACGCCGCCGGATCATCAAGACCGCCGCCACCAGCATCACCACCGCAAACAACGTCATCTGTAACGCATCGGTGACCCAGGGCAACGCCGCCAGACGCGCTCCCCCATAGGCCCCCACCATCGTCGCCAGGCCACCTGCCCCCGGCGTAGATAAGGAACCGCCCCCAGCAGGCTCACCGCACCCACCACCACCAGGGTCATGGGGACAGCCGTTTTCGGTGGAATGCCAACACCGAACCACCGTCCCCCAACAACCCCAAACTCAGGCCGATGAGCACCGCCAGGGCATAACCCCCTAGGACTGCCATGTTTGGCCCACCCGCTGGTTATAGGGCAACTTGGCCAAGAGCATCCCCAGGGCGCAGGTATTGGTCACGCCGGCGAATACCAGCCCCGCCCCCACAAACCCGCTCAGCAGCAGGAACCAAGGCGAGACCGTCGCCCCCAGGATCGTCCCCAGCAACACCAGAGACCCGGCCACAATTTGCACCTGCCGGAACAGGCTAATCGGCGCTTTCGGATTGCGCTCCACCGGATAACCGGCGTCCTTCCAGGCCAAGATACCCCCTTGCAGATGGGTCACCTGCTCGCACCCGGCGGCCAACAGTTGCTGCGCTGCCCGATAGGAACGGTTCCCCGACTGGCAGTACAACACCAGAACCTTGTCCTCCGGGCACTTAATTTCTGCCGGGTTGAGCTTGGACAGGGGATGACAGACCGCTCCCGGAATCCGCTCTCCTGCGTACTCCGCCGGTTCTCGCACATCCACCAGCCATACCCGTCCGGCCTCCCACTCCGCCTTCAGCGTCGCCGGGTCCCAGCACCGCAACCCAGGCAACGTCGTTTGCGCTTGAGTCATCGCTTTCCTCCTCCTTGGCGCGGTTACACCGTCACTAGACCGCAGCGTTCGTTCGCCGGCACCGCTTCAGCAATCTTCTTCGGATCCGGCAGGTTCAGGCTGTTCATGATGGCAATAAACTCATCCCGAGACTTGCCGGCCAACCGCGGGTTCCAGCGCTTTTCCTCCCCAATGGTCGAAACCGTATGACCCCGGTAGTCATGCCCCGGATACACCAGCGTTTCATCCGGCAAGGTAAACAGCCGCTGGGTAATGGAATCATAGAGCTGACCAGGGTTGCCGCTTTGGAAATCCGTCCGGCCACAACCCCGGATAAACAAGGAATCCCCCGTCAACAGGTGCGTGCCGTTGACCAGATAGGCCATGTGACTGTCCGTATGCCCCAGGGTAGCAATCGCCTGAATCGAGACCTTCCCCACCTGGAGCACCTCACCATCGGCAATGAACCGGTCGGCGCACTCCGCCTTGGCCCCCACCGGCATCACCGTCTGACACCCGGTGACCTCCCGCAGCTTGCCGGCACCAGTAATATGGTCGGCATGGACGTGGGTCTCCAGGGCATAGCGCAGGGTCAGCCCTAACTCCCGCAACAACTGCACATCCCGCTCCACCTGCTCCAGGACCGAATCTACTAGCGCCGCCTCCTTCGTCTCCGGATCGGCAATCAGATAGCTGTAGGTCCAGGTCTCCCGGTCGTATAACTGCCGAAATAGCATCACTCTTGCCCTCCTATGTGGCACCACTAGTTTTTAGTGTATAACCATATAATAATTTATACAAGCGACAAGTGGGTTATGCTGGGATTAAGGCAGTGATGGCGGGACAGTGTATGGCGACAATGTCAGTGGCCGTGCTCGAGCAGGTGGCGGACTACTTTAAGGTTCTGTCGGAGGTCAGCCGGTTGCAAGTGCTGTGTACCCTTAAAGACGGCCCCAAAAACGTCACCGAAATCATGGCGGCGACGGGGTTAGGCCAGGCCAACGTCTCCAAGCACCTAAAAATTCTCACCCAGGCGGGGATGGTGCAGCGGCAGCCCCAGGGGGTGCAGGTGTACTACCAAATCAGCGACCCCATCATCCTGCCCATGTGCGAGCTGGTGTGTCAGGGGTTGCAGAACCGGTTGCAGGCCCAACTGCAGACCTTTGAAGCTACGCGGACCTAGGGCGTAGGCAGCACCCAGGTATTGGCCACATTCATGGTCCGTTCCAAGCCCTGTTGTTGTATGAGATCCACCACGCGCACCACTTCCCCTAGCAAACGGGGCAGCAGGGCCTCCTGTTCCGGCGGGAAAGGTGCCAGCACGTAATGGGCGCTGTCTCCCCCCAGCGGACGACCGATGCCGATGCGCAGGCGGGGAAATTCCTGAGTACCCAAGTGAGCGATGATGGACTTGATCCCGTTGTGACCGCCGGCCGACCCCTGGGCCCGCAACCGCAGCCGACCAAAGGGCAAATCCAAGTCGTCATAAATCACCAGAATTTCCCGAGGGGTGAACTGAAACCAGCGACAAACGGCGTGGACCGCTAACCCCGACTGGTTCATATAGGTACTGGGCTTGAGCAGCAGAACCTCCGGCCCCTCGGCTATCCAGCCATGCCACTGGCTTTTTTCCCGCCAGGTGACTCCCCAGTGGTGCGCCAGGGCTTCTACTGCCCGAAACCCCACATTGTGCCGTGTGCGCTCGTACCTGGCCCCCGGATTCCCCAACCCCACCACCAAACGCAAGGGGGTCATCGCTAGCCGGTAGCCGGCGGTGAACTGGGAGTTGCACAGGTCATCCCTTCACAGGCTGCCACCTCCGGCGCCAGGGGCATTTGGGGCTGGTCGTACTGCCGCAACAGCGCTCCAAAATCATCGGATTTCCGCCGGCGCAACACCGCCTGCATCAATTCCTCGTAACGGTCCTTGCTGATGGGTTCAAAGGGCAGTCGCGGAAAGGTTTGCAGGGCGTCGAAGCGGGCCAGGAGCGCTGCGCTGATATAGCCTTCATCCTGGTGAATGGCCCGGTAAATCCGCTCGGCCAGCGGCTCAATCTCCTGCTCGCGAAACTCAATCGTGGCCGAGGTGTTGTGGGTGGTGTAGTGACGCTGCACGTTCATGTAGAAATCAAATTGGGCCAGGGCGCTGAACCGGCTGATGTCCACCCCCGCCTCGTCGGCAATATCCGCCCAGGAGACCGCCACCGGAATTTCCACCAGCCATTCCCTGCAGCGGGGGTCAAAGGGGTCATTGAGCAATTGCCCCTGATCATCCTTATCCGCCTGTCCCGGCACCACGCTGTAGCCGTAGTCCATGCAGGCCAAGGCCACCGGGTCATTTTTGGCAAAGGTAATGCGGCGGATATAACGCTGGGCCTTGGGGGGATGCCAACCCGGGGAGGCATTGGTTAGCAAGCTTTTGGTTCCTGCCGGTTGCACCGTTGTACAGCGATTGGGCCGCCGCAGGCCATGCCGGTCGCAGTAATCCCACACCACCCGGTGGACCACCCCTTGCCAAAAGGTCAAGTAGTCCGCTTCTTTCTGGCGAAACCTCACCCCCAAATCGTCATCCGGTCGGCCGGCAGCCCACCACTGCAGCCACACTTTGCCAAAGGCATGCACAAAGAAATCAAACAGCCCCGTAAACGACACGCCGACGATGGGGTCAATTGCCCTAGAGTACTGAAATCGGGGTTCCACAAACCGGTGATGCAACAAGGCGGCCACCGTCAATGCCCCCGCCGTAAAGGCCTTTTCCTGCTCCTCCAAGTTGTGGGGATCAATTTGGTTCAGGTGAATTTCCGCCAGGTTACAGTGAAAGTCGGCGCCGATGATTTCCCCGCAGGGATTTAGCCCATAACGACTCATGCGGTGGTCTAGTTCCGCCTCTAGGGTCCTGTCTGTCAGGTTCAGGAAACGTTCCGGGGCTTGGGTCATCGTTGTTCGTTCAGCGCTCAACGTAGGACATGATACCACTCTCGCTCCCCCAGCCATTTTAGCTATGATGAAATCATCAGGGATGTGAACGAAGGCCGGGTAACCAGGATGACAACCCTGAGGATTGTACTCAGCGACCAGGTACTGGAACCGGAGGTGATTTGTCAAAGTTGTCCCCTGGCGAGTCAGATGGGAACGCCGCGCTGGTCGGGAGGACGCCTAGGCTGTGGTCATCCAGCACAACGCACCGAAGCGCAAGAGCCGCTGGCCTTTGAATGTGTCATGGGATTTCGTGTTGTTGCCCTCCGCTCCTGAATTACCATAGTCACCAGCGCCACGGAGTGCCGACCTATGCCTAACTACAGTGCCGCGACCGACGCCTACCAGGGGGAATTCCGCCGTCTGCAGGGGTTATTGCCCATGGAGATGCGGGGCTGGGTGACGGTGGTGCCCAGTACAGCTATGAACCCCCCAGTGATCACCAGCGAAGAGGTGGACAAAGACCAGGTGGAAATCCAAATCGATCCGGTGCGGTGGGAGCAACTGGCCATTGACCAGCGCAATTTGCTCTTCTGGCATGAGGTGGCCCGTATCCAGAGCGATACCTTGCCTAAGGAGGGCTGGGAGATGGCGGCCCTGGCCATTGGTTTGGGGGGTACCGTCGGGGAACTGTGGGTGCAGGATACCCTACTGCTGCTTTTATCCCTGGGGCTAACGGGGTTTGCCGGGTATCGGCTGTGGCGGCGGCACCAGAAACAAAACGCCCTCAAGTGGGCTATCCAGGCCGATGAACGGGCTATTCAACTGGCGACCCAACACGGTTACACCCTGCCAGCGGCCTACAAGAGCCTGGGAAGCGCCCTGAAACTCCTGGCAGAACAAACCCCCAACAAGAACTTACGTCGGCGTTACGAAGCACGATTGGATGCCCTGAAACGGAGCGCCCAGCGGGCTAAACAAGCTAGTCAGGGCCGTTCCCGGGCCTAACTGCCGGGATTGCCTTGACAACCCCCTATAATAGGATTGAGCAGACCCACGGGACTGGGTAATGCTTTTGCCTATAAGAAAGTTGTTTTTGTTGCTGCTTTATTATGCCACGGATTTTAGTGATTGATGATGATGCCGCCATTACAGAATTGGTGAAGGTGAATCTGGAATTGGCGGGTTATGATGTTAGCGAAGCCAATGATGGGGTCAAGGGACAGGCCCTGGCGATTCAGTTAATGCCGGATTTAATCATGCTGGATTTGATGTTGCCGCGGGTGGATGGGTTGACCCTATGCCAGCGGCTGCGGCGGGATGAACGGACCAGTCACATTCCCATCTTGATGCTGACCGCCCTGAGCCAGACCCAGGACAAGGTGGAGGGCTTTAACGCCGGCGCCGACGATTACCTAACCAAACCGTTTGAGGTGCAGGAGATGCTGGCGCGGGTGCGGGCCTTATTGCGGCGCGCCGACCGGATTCCTCAGGCGGCCCACGGTGAAATTCTCAGCTACGGCCCTTTGACCTTGATCCCGGAGCGGTTTGAGGCGATTTGGTTTGACAAGACGATCAAGCTGACCCATTTGGAATTCGACCTACTGCATTGTTTATTGCAACGCCACGGGCAAACGGTGTCACCCAGCGACATCCTCAGGGAGGTGTGGGGGTACGACCCGGACGATGACATTGAGACCATCCGGGTACATGTACGGCATTTGCGCACCAAGCTAGAGCCGGACCCCCGCCATCCCAAGTACATCAAAACGGTCTACGGGGCGGGTTATTGCCTGGAACTGCCACCTACGGATGGTAAACTGCCCACGGGCCGGCCGGAGACCACAGCATCTCCGCCCCAAACCTGATAGGATAGGGATTATGGCGACGGAAACGGTCACGCCGACGTGCTACCGGGAGAGCATTCAGGGTGCGCGCCGCTGGAGCAATTACTGGTGGGCAACAGTGACCGGTCTGGGGGGGCTCGGATTTGTGCTGGCGGGAATTTCCAGTTATACCCACGTGAATTTGCTACCCTTTGCCGACCCGACCCAGTTGTTATTTATTCCCCAGGGGATCGTGATGGGGGCCTACGGGGTGGCGGGTCTGCTGTTGAGCGGCTTTTTGTGGCTGTTGATTCTCTGGGACGTGGGGGGCGGCTACAACGAATTTGATAAGGAAAAGCAGCGGGTGACGATTTTCCGCTGGGGCTGGCCGGGAAAAAACCGGCGGGTGGAATTGACCTATGACCTGGGGGAGGTGCAAGCGATCCGGGTGGCGGTTAGGGATAATTTCCTTAATCCCCGGCGGGCGTTGTATCTGCGGCTGCGGGGCAAGCGGGATATTCCCCTGACCCAGGTGGGGCGACCGATGGCCCTGGCGGAACTGGAGGAGCGGGCGGCCCGGTTGGCCCGGTTTTTGGGGGTGCCGGTGGAGGGCTTGTGATGGGGCGCGTGTGGCTGTTGGCTTTTGTGCTATTGTGGCTGATGGGTTGCCAGGCTAACGCCGACAGCCCGACTCTCCCCCAACAACCGTCGGAGCCGGTAGCGATGACCTCTACCAACTGCAACATTCCCCCGGAGCTGGTGCAACCATTGCGGGGTTATCCCTGCTTGAACGGTAAGGCCACGGTCGAGCTGGTGGTAAACGGCCAGAGCATTCTCCTGGAGGTGAATGGGGAGGACGCGCCCATTACGGCGGGGAATTTTGTGGATTTGGTGCAGCGGGGTTTTTACGACAATTTGACGTTTCACCGGGTGGTGCGGGAACCGCAGCCATTTGTGGTGCAGGGGGGGGACCCCAAAGGCAATGGCACGGGTGGGTTTGTGGACCCCCAGACCAAGCGGGAACGGGTCATTCCCCTAGAAATCAAACCGGAGGGGGCGACCCAGGCGCTTTATGGGCGTACCTTCCCGGAGCAGAATATTCGCCAGGCGCCCAAGTTGCGTCACCGGCGGGGAGCAGTGGCCATGGCCCGTTCCCCAAACCCGAATTCCGCTTCGTCCCAGTTCTACATCACGCTGGCGGAGACGAGCTTTTTAGATGGGAACTATGCGGTCTTTGGTTATGTGACCAAGGGGATGGAGGTGGTGGACCAGATTCAGCAGGGGGACCGAATCACCCGGGCGCGGGTGGTGCAGGGGGCGGAAAACTTGACCACGGTGCAGTGAGATGCAACCGGTTTCCCGGCTGAGGCTAGTGGTGTACTTACTGCCGGTGGTGGGGCTGGTGCCGGCGCTGGTGAATCTGGCGACGAATCGTGGCCGTTCGGTGCAGGAACGGGAGTTGAGCCGGACCGTCATTACACTTACGGGGTTATGGCTGGTGGCCTATGGGGCGTTGGGGATGGCCGCGCAGCAGGAGTCCTTGGCCCTACCGGCGTTGCTGGTCAATAGCCTAACGACGTCGGTCTATTTCATCCTGCAGGTGTGGCTGACGGTGCGGGTCTGGCGGGGGGAATCGCCGTCTCTGCCGGGGCTGGCCCGTCTGGCCCGTCGTTTACCTTGAGGGGGAATTTGCGTTAGACTGGCCTTTAATGGGGGAGAAGGTCTGTGTCGGTTACACCTACACCAACTCGTATTGCACCGGTCAAAGCGCGGCCTAGGCGAAGGGGGGGTTGGGGTCTGGCCCTATTTACCCTCCTGGCGGTGAGTTCGGCGGCGGTGGGGGGTGGCTTGGCCTGGTTTTTGCACAGCACGCCCCTGCAACAGCGTTGGTTGAGCCAGGAGGAGGCGAAAACCTTTTTTGGGGAACCCCTGACCGGTGGTTTTTGGGGGGTACCGGAATTGCGACGCCCGGTGCATGTCCTGTTTCTGGGAATTAAGGTGCTGTCGCTGGATGCCCAGGCGGGTTACTATAAGCGGGTCAATGATTTTGAGGGGTTGACCGACACGATGATGTTGTTGCGGTTTGACCCCACGACTGACACGGTGACGATTCTGTCCCTGCCCCGGGATACCCAGGTGCTGATCAAAAATGACCCCTACAGCAAGTTAAACGAGGCCAACGCCAGAGGTGGTCCTGCGTTAGCGGCGGAGACGGTCAGCGCCCTGTTGGGGGGAGTCCCCATTGACCGGTATGTGCGGGTAAATCCGATGGCCATTGAAGCCCTGGTGGATGCCATCGGCGGTATTACGATCAACGTGCCTAGGGAACTGAAATACCAAGACGACAGCCAGCATCTCTACATCCATCTCCGGCCGGGACCCCAAAGGCTCAATGGCAGACAGGCGTTGCATTTTCTCCTGTATCGTCAGGACGGGCTGGGGGACATTGGCCGGATTCAACGGCAGCAGATGTTTATGCGGGCTTTTCAGGAGCAGGCCTTAACCCCCCAAACCCTGACCCGGTTGCCCCAGATTTTGGCCGTCATCAAGGAATATGTGGACACCAACCTTACGGGGGAAGAATTGGTGGCCCTGGTGCGGTTTGTTCAGCAGACGCCGCGGGAGAAACTCCAGATGCTCCTCTTGCCGGGCCAATTTGGGGGCAGCGGTCGCCTGGCCAGCTATTGGATTCCCGACCCTACCCGCATCCAGCAGATGGCCGTCCAACACTTTGGCCTAGAGGCAGCACCGCCTCTACAAAAGGACATCAGTTTTGCCCAGTTAGAGGTCGTACTGCAAGACAGCACCGGCGACCGGGACGCGATTCCGGCTTTGACGGAGCATCTGTTGCGGGCGGGTTACCGGCGGCTCTATCGCGAGGTCCCCTGGCACGAGACGCTCAACCAAACGGTGATCATTGCCCAGCAGGGGAACCTCCAGGCGGCGCAGGCGGTGCGGGATGCTTTGGGGTTTGGGGAAGTGCGAGTTGATAGCACCGGCATCCTCAATTCCGATGTCACGGTGCGAATTGGCCGAGATTGGCGATTCTATCTCAAGAATTAGGGGAAAGTACAGATGGCCGTTGGTACTTGTACCGAGTTACTCTGAACTTGGAAACGACTATCAGCGCTTACATTGGCTATATTTCCCTGAGCCTCGAGAGCAGACCGTAGGCCAGAGCTATTAGCTGCTACTGGTAGTGGGCTGGTAATGCCGAAAAGTTGGAGATTGGCTGTTGCTGCATTCCGTCGTAAACGGAAATCCTTGGCAATGGCAGGATTCTGCGAGCGGTTGAATTGGATTTGGAGACACATGGTTGAGTTGTTATCGGCACGGCCCAAAACACCCGCATCCCGACCGGTTGCCGTATTTGTGACCACGTTATTAACTAAGGTGGCATTTAATCGAGACGTGCCTTCAGAACGCAAGAAAATACCCGCATCACCACCAGAGCCACCGCTTGCATTGACCGTGTTTCCTTGAACTACGGCATTGAGTTGGCCCCCCTGCTCAGTGCGTAAACGGATGCCATCTTGACCGGCATTGGTTATAGTATTATTTCGCAGCTCGACATCAGCTTGAGCTGTGTTAGCGGCCAGTAAGCCACCATCATCATCAAGGCGGACATCAATACCCCGTCCCCCCACATTACTGATAGAGTTGTTCGTAATCGTAATACCGCTGACGGTTACACCATCAATGGTTACTGATGAGCGGAAGTTAGAATTTTCTCGTGGTCGGATGTGAATACCGTTATCACCGACATTACTAATTGCATTATTGCCGATAAGGGCCGCTACATTGTTACTACCTATGCCACCAAAGCTAATCGCCTTATCCGGAAATTGATTGATAGTATTATTAAGAATCTGCACGATAGCATGGGCACCTGTACCAAAATTGAAGTCAATCCCGTCGGCACCGCCCGTAGCTCCTGGAGCTGTGACCGTATTACCCGTCACCAGATAGCGACCGAAGGCCGGGCCACTGCAAGCTATGAAGGGAGCGCCACTGCGACACAAATTAATCTCGATACCATCAACTTCCGTTGCTCCTGCCGGAACCGTGACCGTATTACCCTGCATAACCGCGTTAATGTTCCCCTGGGAGTTGGTCAAGAAAATAGCCCCATTAAAATCTGCAAAAGCACCTATGTTAGAACGGGTACCCATAACAGTATTGTTGATAATTTCAGCTCTACCCTGCACATTCTCTAGATAGATACCTTCACCCAAGGCGTTATTGACTACATTATGTAGAATGCGTATATTTTCAGAGCCGACAGCGGCAATACCTCGACGACCTGGCGTACCACCAACGGGTAATGTATCGGTAATTTGCACCTCAAAACCGGCCAAGGTGGTATTGCTCCCTAGGGTAATGACCGCCTGACCACTAGCCAAATTACCCGGCCCGAAGGTTCCTTGCACCACCGGTCGTACATCACCGGCTATAGCGGGAATCGTGATGGTGCGTATAGGGTTAAAGCGAGTACGCACCGGTAATGGGTAGTTGACGGCACTAGAAAAGACTTGGGTGCCTGACGGAACAGTAAAAGGTGCTAAGCCTGTGTTATTACCGGAGCGCACATAAACCAAGGAGTTATTCCCGTTCGCTGCGGCGTTCAAGGCAGGTTGTATCGTACCAAAGGGGTTCTCTGCGGTTCCATTTCCCCCCGCTGCCCCAACAACAACATGGAAAACTTCGTAGGGTTGACCGTCCGGTCCCCGTGCAATAATGTCATCACGAATACGCTGCTGTTCTATCGTAATGGCATTTCGGCGTGTAGGTAAAGCTCCTAACTGTTGTACAAAACTTGCCGTTGCTAAAGACAAGGTCCCGTCTGGAAGTTCTAGAGGTTGGTGGCCTGCCTGAGCGAGTAGAGTTTGTATAGTTGCTGTAGTTGCTGGTGCAGTCCGTCTGATGCCTGCCCATTCCGTGAGATGGATACCAATACTAAACAAAACCATCATGTTGTAGGGCTAGACTGCCGGAAATACCTTCTCTGATAGCCTGCAAGCCACCGCGAATACCTAGGGCATTGTCACTGCGTTCCGCAGTTAAAAAATACCCCCCCATAAAGGGGCGTAGGTAACCTTTTTCATGCAAGGGTATGATACGCCCCACCTCTATATCAAAACCATACATGGCAGCATCAAAAAAATTTATGCCCTCTAAGAACAAGCGATTTCCCCTAAATGGTACCCTCGCTAGTCCCAGAATCTGCTCACCAGTTTGGCGACGTGACCTGCCAACAGGAATATAGCCATTAAGATTAACGTTCCATAGATCGAATGCTGTTTCAAATCCTAAACCGATTTGGTGATAGAAATGGCCATTATACTCCCTTCCATCCCAACTAATATAGCCCCCGAATAAACGACGATTTTCTAAATCATAGACCCTCTGACCTAGAATGAAATTGCCGCCCAACTCACCAGTATCAAAAATATTAAAGATTGGTGCGATGTAGGTTATGTTTCCCGGACGTTGCCCCAAGGGCAAGAAGCTCTCAATACTGGTAAAACCAACCGTTCCCCCAGACCGATTGGTATAACGTAACCCTGCAGATGGTAAAAACCTTATATCGCTTACCCTGGTTTGGGCCTGGGCAGTTACGCCCAAAAACACCTGCAGTAGGGATAGCCCAACTCCAAGAAACCTCCTCCAGAAAACCATGCGTTTTAATTTCTTCCCTCACACCACCAAAGTGATATGGTGCCACAAACTCAACCTCACAGCTTTAATGAAGAATTATTTTCGAGTTAAGAGTGATTTAAGATGGTAGCTCATCTACTCAGTGCGCAGGGCCACGATGGGGTCCAACCGGGCGGCATACTGGGCAGGGGCCACACCGGCGACCAAACCGACGACCGCAGACAGGAGCAAGGCGGCAGTGATGGCCCAGGGCGCTAACACAAAGGGAATATTGAGAAGTTGGGCGGCTCCCCAGGCGGCCAGAATACCCAGCAGCAAACCCACCAGACCGCCGCATAGGGACACGAGAATGGCTTCAGTGAGAAATTGATGGAGGATTGCCCCTTCGGTCGCCCCCACCGCCTTGCGGATGCCGATTTCCCGGGTGCGCTCCACCACGGACACCAGCATGATATTGGCAATGCCGATGCCCCCCACGACGAGGGAGATGGCCGCAATGGCACCCACCATCACCGTCAGCAGGCCGGTTATTGCCGTAAAAGCGCTGATGATGTCCCCCTGGTTGTTGATGCGAAAGTCATCCGGCTGGGGCGGGTAGATGTTGTGGCGGATGCGCAAAAGGTTCGTGATTTGGAATTGGGCCGCCTCCATCTCCGATTCATCCGGTACTTGCACCCAGAAGCCACTGATGGCAATGCCCTGGAGCGCGTTTTGCCCCACAATGCGGGCGGCCATGTTCTTGAGGGGAATAAACACCTGGTCATCCTGGTCAAAGCCGCCGGTAGTGCCCTTGGGCGCCAGCACCCCAATCACCTCGTAGCGGTCCCCTTGAATCCGTACCGATTTCCCCAAGGGAGATTCCCGGCCAAACAGGTCCCGCGCCACCGTCGCCCCCAGGACCACCACCGATTGGGCCGTTTCTAACTCGGTGGGGGTAAACACCCGCCCTTGATCCACCGTAAACTGGCGCACCTCCCAGAAGTGTTCATCCACGCCGTTGACCAGGGTCAGGGTGTTTTCTGTGCCGTAGGTGACCTGGCGTTGTCGCGTCAGATAGGGAGCTACCGCTTGCACCGAGGGCGCTTGTGTTGCTACCGCCTGGGCATCCTCCAGCGTCAAGGTACTCACGGCTGTCACCGCTTGGGCAATGCCCCGCACCCGGGGGGGAGCCGCCTGCACCTGCAGGAGATTGGTGCCTAGATTTTGAATTTCCTGCGCCGTAGCTTGTTGCACCCCTTGTCCCACGGCTGTTACGATAATCACCGACGCAATGCCGATGACCACCCCCAGCATGGTCAAAAACGCCCGTAAGCGCCGCGCCCCCAGGGAACGCCAGGCCATGGCTAAAACGTCCAACCAGCTCAGCGATGGCGGTTGTGGCTTCCACATCAGCGGCGGGGCGGTCCTCCCAATCCGGGGATCAACGGCGCTAATTGGGTACGGGGACGTTCACCCCGGGGGAAACTTAGCAAGACCCGGTCGCCGGGTTTGAGGCCTTCCTTGACTTGGGTTTTGTCCCCCACGCTGACGCCTGTACGGATGGGTTGAAACTGGGGCGGATCGGTGGCCAGAAATACCCCCGTACGGCGTTCACGGCGCACAATGGCAACCGTCGGCACCACCAGGGCATCCTTAAGCGTTCCCACCTGAAACACGACCGACGTATTCATCCCAGCCCGTAGTTTTTGGTCGGGGTCCTGTACCGCCAACCGTACCTCAAAACTGTTGACGTTCTGTTCAATCACCGACTGCACGGCAATTTGCACCACCCGTCCCGTGAAAGGGGTTTCGGGATAGGCATCGGCAATGATCTTGGCGGTCTGGCCGAGGCGCAACTGGGGCAAGACCGTTTCTGGAACCTTGGCTACCACCTGATTGGGTCCTGCCAGGGCTAGCACCGATGATGACGTGGCTGAGGCCACCGTACTCCCAGAAGTCGTAGGGGTGACAAATGCCCCGGGTTCGGCGTAAATCCGGCTGACGATACCGCCAAAGGGCGCCCGCAGCACCGTGTCATTCAACTGGGACTGCACCACTTGGAGCACACCTTGGGCCTGGAGCAGCTGCGCCCGTGCTTGGGCAATGTCCTCTCGGCGGAATCCCTCTTGCAGCAAAGCCAGTGCCTGTTGGGCTTGCTGAAGTCGCGCCTGGAGCTGGTCCCGTTCCGTGCGGGTCCGGTCTAACTCTTGCTGGGAGATGGCTCCTTGGGCAAATAACGTTTGGTTACGCTGGAGATTCAATTGGGCCTGTTGCAGCGCTGCTTGAATTTCCGCCACCTGGGCTTGCGCCTGGGCAATCTCCTGCTGCCGGTTGCCGGCCAGGAGTCGTTGTAGATTAGCTTGCGCCCCTTGGACTTGGGCCTGGGCTTGGATCAGTTGCCCCCGCAGGTTACTGTCGTCCATAAGGGCCAGGATTTGACCTGCCACCACCCGGTCCCCCTCCCGCACCCGCAGTTCCCGGACGATACCGGCATTTTTGGGGCTGATATTAATCGTGCGTTCTGGGCGGACTTCCCCGTTCACCTGGACGGTCACTGGCAGGGTTTCCTGGGTCACCACCGCAGTTTTGACGGCCGGTTGCCTAGCGGGTCGAGGGCGTCCCTGCCACCACCAAATCCCACCGGTGATGACTACGGCTGCTCCCACCAGCGGTATCCAGCCTTTAGCCTGCTTGACCCGTTTGAACACGGTTGACCCACCTCAACCCCCCTTGTATTCTAGACTGCCGTAGCCGCTTTGGGGTTCAGCGAATCCAGTGCAGGTTTAATCCCGGATTTGCTCCCGCAGTTGGGCCGGGATGGTCACCGGTGGTTGCTCCAGGGTGATGCGTAAAGCCCGTTGGGGATTGCGCAGGGTGGCCGTGCTGACCGATGGGCTAGGTTGCTGGGCCAATTCGGGGGTCGGCGTACGGGTCACCAGACCGGAAAGGACACCCCCTACCAGGGCCGAAGCCGCCACCAGTAGGCCACTCCAAACCAGTCGCTTACGGGCGCGCCGGGTTATACGGGTCAATACGCCGGTCACCACTTCATCCACGGGCATCCCCGGTGTGGGGGCGGGCAATTCCTGACAAAGCTCGTGCAATTGCACCAATTGACGGTATAGACGCTGCGCCTCCGGGTCCGTAGCCAGCCAATGTTCGACCAAAGCCCGTTCTTCAGGACTGACTTCCCCGTCCACATAGGCGCTGAGCAGTTCAAACCGGTCGAGGGACTCATGACGTGTGGTTAACATAGGCGGAAGCGGCACACCCGCTACTAATATGGCACAAAACTAGCTGTCTAAGTAGGGTTTCAGTTGGCTCTGTAAACGCGCCCGCGCCCGGGCAATCCGGGACTTCACCGTTCCCAAGGAGGTTCCGGTAATCTCGGCAATTTCCTCATAGGCCAAGCCCTCTAGCTCCCGCAAGATAATGGTGGTGCGAAACACCTCGGGCAGCTCAGCAATGGCCCGTTGCAGGCGCTCGTAAAACTCTTGGGTGGCTAAGTCGTCACTGGGGCCGGGGTGGTCGCAGGGCAGGTCCCAATCCACGTCGGTATGGCCCATCTGGCGGGGCGCATCCAAAGAGACGGTCATTCGCTGGCGTTTGCGACGGCGCAGCTCGTCGTAAAACAGATTCGTGGCAATCCGGCTTAACCAACTCCTAAACTTCTTAGGGTCTTGCAGTCGCTTAATATGACGGTAGGCGCGCACCCACACCTCCTGGACCAAATCCGCCCGGTCTGGCCAGTCGGCCGCCAGATGGTACAGGAGACGCTCCACGTGGGTCTGATGGCGACGCACCAGTTCCGTGAAGGCAGCACGGTCAGGCTGTAACCCCTGTTGGCAACGGCAGACCAACTCCTCGGTGGTGAGTTTGCCCACAGGCACAGACGGCACCTCAAAACGGGACCACGCAGCAGACAACGGTGGATGCATGGGTGAGCCTAAGTCGTTCAGTATCTACCTGGCCACTGAGTAGAGACGTCATGACCTGGCCCAAGTTCCTGCGAGTTATTCCCATCTTAATCCTGGCGGTGGCCCCCTTTGGCTGTGGGTTACGCCCCAAAGTCCGCCCCTTGCCCCAGGACCCCATGATCCAGGCCTATTTCAACCAATCCGAAGCCGCCACCTACCGCGACCCCTACCGCACAAAGGTCCCCGAACGCTATGGGGATAATTTCGAAGCCATCATTCTGCGGGAGATCGAAAATGCCACCCGCTCGATTGATGTGGCCGTGCAGGAAATTCGCTTGCCCTTGGTGGCCAAAGCCCTGGTGCAAAAACACCAAGCGGGCGTACGGGTACGGGTCATCTTGGAAAACAGTTACAACGTAGCTTTGAGTCAGTTGACCGAAGCCCAAGTGGATGAACTCAATCCCCATAGCCGCAGCCGTTATGAAGAGGTCTTCCAACTCATGGACACCAATGGGGATGGCCGCCTCAGCCAAGAGGAAATCAACAATGGCGACGCCATTATCATCTTCCAAAACGGGAATGTACCTCTGATTGACGATACGGCCGATGGGTCCAAAGGCAGTGGCTTGATGCACCATAAATTCATGGTCTTTGATGAACGGCGGGTGCTGGTCACCTCGGCCAATTTCACCACCAGTGATATGCATGGAGATTTTGGTTCCCCGGAAAGCCGAGGTAACCCCAATTCCCTTCTGCTAATTGACAGCCCGGAGGTGGCGCGGTTGTTTGTGGAGGAATTTAACATCATGTGGGGGGATGGACCGGGTGGGCTACCGGATAGCCGCTTTGGCATTCAGAAACCCCTGCGCCCGCCCCAGACCCTGAACGTGGGCAATGGCCGTCTTACGGTGATGTTTTCGCCGGCCCGCCGCCGCCAGTGGCACCAAAGCACCAACGCCCTGATTGCCGAAACCCTCAGCCAAGCCCAACGTAGCATTGACCTGGCCTTATTCGTGTTTTCTGAGCAACCGTTGGTGGATGTGATGGAACCCCTGCACAACAAAGGTGTGCGCATTCGGGCTTTGATTGAACCAGATTTTGCCTATAAGTACTACAGCGAGACGCTGGATATGTGGGGGTTGGCGCTGCCCCGCAAAGGCACCTGCAAATACGAACCCAATAACGCCCCCTGGCGCAATCCCGCCCGCGAAGTCGGTGTTCCCAAACTGCCAAAAGGGGACCGGTTGCACCATAAATTCGGCCTGATTGACAACTACATCGTTATTGTGGGTTCCCACAACTGGACGCCGGCGGCCAACCACAACAACGATGAAACCCTCCTGGTGATTCGCAACGCTACGGTGGCTGCCCATTTCCAGCGGGAATTTGAACGTTTGATGCGAAATGCCCAGCTGGGGCCGCCGGGATGGTTGCTCCGGGCGGTCAAGGAGGCGGACCGGAATTGCGGTCGCGTGGTAGGTCCTTGAGCAATTGGCTAGGGTTAGGGGATAATAACCGCAGGGTCAACGGAATAAGTTCCAAGCTCCTCCGCTGCAAAAGTAAACTCGCGTCCAGGGACGATGGCGGATCTGAGAATCTAAGGAGGGGCAGCAGAGTATGAGACGATGGCAGTGGTTGGTTGCGGTTGTGGTGGGCACGAACTTGCTTGCCAGTTCCCTGCCCGGCCAAGCCCAATTGGTTCCGAGACGACAACGGCAAAGGGTTGCGCGCCAACAACCAGCGGTGGTCGCCGCTACCCAGAACCAACCGAATTTGCCTAGACGGGTGATTTCCCTGCAGCAATTGGGCTATACCCGCCCGGTAGTCCTGCGCGGCCCCAACCCGGAATTCGGGGTGAGTATTCCCATCCATGGTCGTGGTCTGGATGTCCAACAGAGTTTTGTGCAGTTAGAATTGGCCCCTTCGCCAGTGCTCAAAGGGGATTCTACCGTGCGGATTCTGGTCAATGGACGACCGGAGCGAGTGATCCCGGTGAAGGAGTTGATCCCCCAAAAAACGGTGCGTATACCGTTGCGGATGCCGCCGCCTGGGGAACGGTTTATTTCGGTGGGGATCGAAGGGTTTTTGCGGATTTCCCAGGATTTTTGCCAAGATGCCATCTCGGGAAACCTGTTTTTGACGGTGGGGGAAAATAGTTTTTTCCAACTGGTGCCCACCGCTACGGATAACTCCATCTATGCTTGGTTTCGTCCCACCTACCGGCGGGTGGTGATGGCGGTTCCGCCCCAAATGGACCAGGCTACAACCCAGGCAGCCCTGTGGCTATATAGCCTGCTGAACTATCACTGGCGCGACACGCGGGTGCCGGTGCAGTGGGTGACGGGGGCACCGGGGGCGGTGGATGAGGCTACAGACGCACTGGTGGTGCTGCATCAGGAGACCCCAGCACCCGACCTACAACGCCAGGGGAATCGTCTGCGGGTGCAGGCCCGACCGGAGGTGGTGCGTTCCCTGGCGCAACTGCGACCGGACTTGGTGGCGCCAACGGTGCAGGTGAGGGCTGCGGACTTGCCTAGGCCGGACCGTCCCCGTAACCGACGGTCGTTTGCGGAGTTGGGCTGGCCGGAAACGGCGAAAACGGGGGTGGGTGTCCAGAGCTTTCGGTTGACGTTTGACCTGGCCCAGTTGGGGGGACGACCCCGGGATTTGGTCCTGGCGTTACGGTCGCGGTTTAGTCAACGCAGCGAGCGGGACCGGGCAACCATGCGGGCGCAGATTTTTTTCAACGGCGCCTTGGTCAACAGCTTCAACGTGGGCACCGACACCCAGCTCCATGTCACGTTGCCGTTGCCGGAGCGTCGTCTGCAGCGGGTGAATAACCTGGATGTGTTGTTTGTGCCGGATGACCCGGGGAATTGCCTGGCGCCCCGACCGGTGACGGTGCAGGTGCTGGGAGAGTCCTACCTGGATTGGAGCGATTACCAACCCCCCAAAGGTACCCTGGCCGATGTGCCCCAGGCGTTTTTAGGGGAAGGGCAGGTGGTGGTAGATACGGACAATCCGGCGTTGGTGGCGGGCACGGCCCAGGTGTTGGGGATGCTCAGCCGCTTGGCCAGACGGCCCCTACTGCCCCAGGTGCTACCGGCACAGGAGATTGGCAACTGGAACAATCTACCGGGGCGACCGGCCTGGCGGTTGGTGGGCGCAGGACCCCAAACCCCCTTCAATAGCCCGATTCGCTTGGCACAGGATTTCACCATCATCAATCCCGCGAATCAGCAGCCCCTGTTGCAGGCCCGGTTGGGGGTGAGTATTGGCCTGTTGCAGGCGTTTTTGCACCAGGGAACGCCGACGCTGTGGTTGTCCTGGTGGGGGGATAGGCCGGAGGTGGCAGCTCAGACCGGTGCGACCCTAGCTGACCCCATCGCCAGTTGGGGCAATCAACTCCAGGGGAATGTGGTGACGGTGACGCCCCAGGGTCAGTTGGAGATGTGGGATTTGAGTGGTGAAACGGTGCAGGTGACCTACCCGACTGAGCTAAATTGGTGGTTGATCCTGCGCCGGTATCGCTGGGTATTCCTCGTCCTGTTTTTGGCCTTCGGTGCCCTGGTAGCCTGGCGATTGTACCAACGACTGGGTCAGCCTCCCAAAGCACCCACGCCCCCTACCCCTTAAGCCCATGCGCTCCTTCGACCCTGCGGTTTTGGTGACGGCTGGCTTGCTCACCCCTGACCAATGGGCCCAGGTGCAACAGCGATTACAGGATTGTACCCTGCGGGATGCGCTCAAGGAACTCGGCATTAGCGAGAATGCCTATATTACAGCCCGGGCCAGAATGACCCACGAAATGCTACTGCGGGAATGGTTGCAGGACCACCGGTTGGATTTGGGCCTAAGTCAGGTGCGCCCGCCCCACTACTGGAGTCAAGTGGAGCTTTTCCCTTGCGCTTGGCAGGATGATCGCACCCTGGCAGTGGCGGTCACCGACGGGAGTTATCCCCACGCCCAGACCATCGTGGCGACCATTTGGCCCTGTGCCCAGGTGTCCCCTTTGCTAGCAACCAGCACCGAAATTGGGCGTTTGGTGGTGCATTTGCATCTGGGGCAAAAGCTGGTGCAGGCGGGTATGGTGACCCCCCAGCAGTGGCAGGAGGTGGTGGACATCTGCCGGCGCAACGGTTCCCCCATCGGTCAGGTGCTCACCCGCTTGGATTACGTAAAGCCACAGGCCTTGTTACAGGTTCTGGTGGAACTCACGGGCTGCCCTAGCTACTCCCAGCTCATCGGCACGCCGGCCTGGTCCATGGATGAGCATCTGGTACGGCAGTTTGACCCCCAGGTGATGGCACGGCGGTTGTTTGTGCCTTTGCACTGGGTTGATGAGCGCACACTGCTGGTGATGGTGCAAGACCCTTTGGATATGGGGGTCAATGGGGAAATTCACCGGCGATTTCCGGGGGTGGAAATCACTAAAGTCCTGGGCACAGAAAGCGATGTGACCTATTTACTGGATGGGGTGTTTCGCCGGTTGTGGAGTTGGCAGGCGGTGTATCGGTTGCTGGCCCGCTCTCCCCGGGAATCGGCAGCCCAGGTTTTCACGCCGGCCCAAATCCTTTGCCTGTACAGTTTGGGGGTACTGTTGGTTGGGGGATTGCTGCACCACCCATCCCTCACTTTGTCTATTGTTCTGTCGGTGATCAACTTGTTTTACATCGCTGCCATTGGGTTCAAGTTGTTGTTGAGTTTGGTGGGGTCGGTGGACCGCAAACAGTACATTTCCCTCGAGGAAATTGCCCAGCTCAAAGACGAGGAACTCCCGGTTTACACCATCCTGGTGCCTGTCTATAACGAGCCGGCCATCGTCTCCATGTTGATTAAGGGGTTAGGGCAACTGGATTACCCCAAGGAAAAACTCGATGTTTTACTGCTACTGGAAGAGAATGACCGGGTGACGATTGAAGCGGCCAAGGCTGCCCATCCCCCCCGCTATATCCGTTTCATCTACATCCCCGACAGTCAGCCCAAAACCAAACCCAAGGCCTGCAATTACGGTTTGGCCTTTGCCCAAGGCCAATATCTCACCATCTACGACGCGGAGGATATCCCGGACCCGGACCAGCTCAAAAAAGCCATCATTGCTTTTCGCAAGGGTCCCCCCAATCTGGTTTGTGTGCAGGCGGCGCTCAATTATTTCAACCGGGACGAAAACTTTTTGACCCGCATGTTTACCCTGGAGTATTCCTACTGGTTTGACTATTTACTGCCGGGGCTGGACCGGTTGGGCCTGCCGATTCCTTTGGGGGGCACCAGCAATCATTTCCGCACGGACCGGTTGTTGGAGTTGGGGGGTTGGGACCCGTTTAATGTGACGGAGGATGCGGATTTGGGGATTCGCGCCAGCCAGCGGGGGTATCGGGTGGGGGTGATTGATTCGACGACCTACGAAGAAGCTAACTGTCGCCTGAAAAACTGGATTCGCCAACGCTCCCGCTGGATTAAGGGCTATATGCAAACCTGGCTGGTGCATAACCGCAATCCCTGGCGTTCGTTGCGTACGTTGGGATTAGGGAACTGGCTGGCCTATCAGTTTTTTGTGGGGGGGACGGTGGTGTGTTTTTTGAGCAATCCCCTGCTGTGGTTGCTGTTTATTTATGCGGCGATTTCCCGCGCCCCCTGGCTGGAACAACTGTTTCCTGGCTGGATTTTGTACGTTTCCCTGTTTAATTTGCTCCTGGGCAACAGCATCGGTATTTATCTGAACATGATCGCGGTGTTTCGCCGGAAATACTACAGTTTGACTCCCTACGCGCTGCTAAATCCGGTGTACTGGTTATTGCATTCGGCGGCGGCCTATATGGCCCTTTGGCAACTGTTTACCAAGCCCTTTTACTGGGAAAAGACGATTCACGGCCTGAGCAAATTCACCCAGCATGCCCCCCTAGCCAAAGCACCACAACCACAGGGGCACGGTTAACAAAACACCGGCGGTGGTCAGGGCGATGGTGGCCGCCAGAATGTCCCGGTCTAGTTCGTATTCTTCAGCAAAGATCAAGGTGGCGATGGCAGTAGGCATCCCGGCCATGAGGACCACCGCCAGACGTTCCCCGTCTTGTACCTGGGCGAGGGTGAGCGCCAATCCCACCAGCAGGGGCATGACCCCAATGCGCATCAGGGCCGGCCAGGCAGCCAGTCGCCAACTGCCGTTCCATCCCACCTGATACAACCGCCAACCGGTGAGTACAAAGGCTGCACCGATGACCACTGGCACCGACTGGTCTAACGCCGTCTCCAACCAGCCGGGAAACAGCAGCGGGCGGCACAGGTAACTTAAGGCGAAGGCCCAGAGGGTCGGAGTGAGCAGTAGCTTTTTCCAGTCGTAGGCCGTTGCCGTCTGCCGCGCGCCAAAATACCCCGCCACCCAAATCCCAATCCCGTAGGTGCCCAGGAGATTATTGGTCAAGCTGTAGCTCACCACCCAGTCCCAGGCGTGGCTATCCACCAGTCCCGGCGCGATCCCCAGCCCCACAAACCCCGTATTCACCAGGGTACCGGCCAGCACCAGGCTCCCCTGCTGGGCAATAGAGAGTTTGGCGGACCACCAGCGCACCCCCAGCCACATCAGCGCCAGATTCCCACAAATGACCGCCAGCGCCAGCAGGGGCACCACCCACACCAGCCCGTCAAAGTCCGTATGGCGCACCAGGGCGAAAATTTGCAGCGGCACCCCCACCCAGTACAAGGTGCGCCCCAACAGATGGGGGAATGACTCCGGCAGCCACCGTTGCGTCAGGAGTCCCAGCCCCGTCCAGAGCACAAACGGCGTGTAAACGTGGATGACCGACTCCATGCAACGTTCGGTTATTGCCCGCTCCAATTACGGTTTCTGCGGCTGCGTCTCACGCTTGGGCTGCTCCAGAATAAGATTAGCAGGTCAAAGGTGTCAACCGATGACCATGCCAAACTGTCAAATAGGAGGTGAGGGCTATGGCTTTGGTACGCTGGGTTGACCCGTTCCGGGAATTGGAAATCATGCGGCGGCAGATGGACCGGTTGTTTGACGAAATGCTGCGCCGCGACGACGACACGCAAGTGAACCGGGGGGTGGATTGGGTGCCGGCGGTGGAGTTGCAAGACACGCCTGACGCCCTGATCCTGAAGGCGGAAATTCCCGGTGTCAAAAAAGAAGACCTGGATGTGAGCGTCACGCGGGAAGCCGTGCAAATTGCCGGTGAACACCGCTTTGAAAAACGGGAAGAAAGCAAGGGCGCGGTGCGGACGGAATTGCGCTATGGCCGGTTCCAACGGGTGATCCCCTTGCCCGTACCGGTGGCGCACGACCAAACCAAGGCGGAATACCGCGATGGCATCTTGACCCTGACCTTGCCCAAGGCTCCGGAAGTCAAGACCCAAGTGTTCAAACCCCAACTGACCGAGGCCCAAAGCTAATCTATCCGTTTGACTCCCTGCCGGTTGCCAGCCCCCGGGAAGGGGGATTTTTTTTATTGGCCCCGGTTTATAATTTGCGCCGCAGGTAGCTACCAGACCGGCAGGGGCAAATCAACTCTTGGCTAAGACTGTCGGATGCCTTCAGGACTCCCATAAATTTGCCCTTTTTGTGCAGGTAAGGCCGAGATAGAGCAAGTCCTTCCCCTAACCAATAGTGGCGCAACGACTGTCAGTTTTGCTGGGCCACATTCATGGTTGATGCGCGTTGTTTCCCCTGGCCACATCTCAAGTTAATCCCACGGCAAACGGACCGACAAATTCTTGCTGGATAAACACGGTTGATAGCCAGGGTAGACAACTGTGGGATAATTTTACTGTGGTTGCCATAGGAGCAAGGCCTTTCCATGAGCACCAAAAGTGCAGAAATTATTGCCATCGGTACGGAATTACTGCTGGGGGAAATTACCAACACCAATGCCCAATTTTTGGCCCAGGAGTTGGCCGCCTTGGGTATTCCCCACTATTTCCAAACGGTCGTCGGCGACAATATCGAGCGTATTCATCAGGTGCTGGACTACGCCACCCGGCGCTCCCAATTGATTCTCTGCACCGGCGGTTTGGGTCCCACGCCCGATGACTTGACCACGGAGGCCATCGCCCAGTTTTTCCAGACGCCCCTGGTGGAACATCCAGACATCTTTGCCGAGATTCAGGCCAAGTACGCCCGCCGGGGACTGCTTACCCCAGAAAACAACCGCAAGCAGGCCCTTTTACCCCAGGGCGCCCAAGTCATCCCTAACCCCCGGGGTACGGCACCCGGCATGATCTGGTCCCCCCGCCCTGAGGTCACCATCATGACCTTTCCAGGGGTTCCCAGCGAGTTGCAGGCCATGTGGCGGGAAACGGCGGTGCCCTACTTACACCAACACGGCTGGGTGACCCAGGTGTTTTTGAGCCGCAATCTCCGGTTTTGGGGGATTTCTGAAGCGGCGCTGGCAGAAAAGGTGCGGGATTTTTTTGACCTGACGAACCCGACGGTGGCTCCCTATGCGGGTAAGGGGGAAACGCGGCTGCGGATTACGGCGCGAGCTAAAGACCGGGAAACGGCCCTGGCCTTGATTGCTCCGGTCGAGCAGCAGTTGCGGGAGCGGGTGGGGGCGGACTGCTACGGGGCGGATGAGGAGACGCTGGCCCAGGTGGTGGGGCGGCTACTGCAGGAACGACAGGAAACCCTGGCGGTGGCGGAATCCTGTACCGGGGGGTTGTTAGGGGCCATGATCACCGATGTGCCGGGAAGTTCGGCCTATTTTCAGGGGGGAATCGTGGCCTATGCTAATGCGGTCAAGGAACAACTGCTCCAGGTACCAGCGACGGTGCTGGCCACCCAGGGAGCCGTCAGTGCAGCAACCGCAGCGGCGATGGCCAAGGGGGTACGGGAACGGCTGGGAACCACCTGGGGCCTAAGCATGACGGGCATTGCTGGACCAGGGGGAGCTACAGCAACCAAACCGGTGGGGCTGGTGTACATCGGGTTGGCGGGGCCGGCGGGACTGGTGCAGTCTTGGGAACATCGCTTTAGCCCGGAGCGGGGCCGTGATTGGATTCGCCACCTGAGCGCCTGTCAAGCCCTAGACCACCTACGGCGCGTATTGCTGCACCCGGTCTAAAAACCGTTGGACTTGGGTAGGACATCCCCCCCAATGGCAGTGGAGGTAAGAAGCATGCAGGGTGGCATGGCCGTAGCAGGGTTCGGCTGTCCCACCGGTGACCTGAGAGTAATGAAACTCATGTCCCACCAGGGTTTCTCCCCAGCTGACAAAACAGGTGTCCCGATTGACCAGTACACGTCGGTAACCCAGAGTTAGGCGCTGGGTCATGGCGGTGGTAATGGGTAAAGCCCCCACCATCGGCCAGGTGCGCCCGGAGAGGTCCGTCAGGCTCTGGCCCAGCACCATCAACCCCCCACACTCCCCATAGACCGGCAATCCCTGGGCAATCCGCCGCCGCAGGTCACAGCAAACGTCCCTTTGACTGCTTAAGGCTTCGGCATAGAGTTCGGGATAGCCACCCCCCAGCAACAACCCATGGACGTCCGGGGGCAAGGGTCCGTCCTGAAGGGGACTCCAAAACCTGAGGGTGACGCCCGCTGCCTGCAACAGAGCCAAGCCATCGTCGTAGTAGAAACAAAAGGCGGCATCGCGGGCGATCGCCAAGGTCACGGGTTTCTGGCAATGGAGGGTCGGCCAGGGGGGATGGCTCAAACCCCGGGGGGAAACCTGGAGCAACGGTCGCAGCCGGTCCCAGTCAAAACAGGTTTGGCCGCAGTGGACCAGGGCAGCGCGCCAGGGAGTTAAATCGGCGGCTTCCAGGGGAGTAACCAGCCCCAGGTGGCGTTCCGGGCGGTGTAGGGCATCCCAGCGGCGACATTCCCCCAGGATGGGAACACCCAACGGCTCCAAGGCTTGGCGTAGTAATTGGCTGTGACGGTCACCGGCCACCCGGTTGAGCACTACCCCGGCGATGGATACGGCAGGGTCCCAACTGCGATAACCGTGCACCACAGCGGCCACCGAACCTGCTAACCGCTGGCAATCCACCACCAACACCACCGGCAAATTCAACAGCCGAGCGATGTCAGCCGTACTGCTGGGGCCGTCAAACAACCCCATTACCCCTTCGACTAGGGCATAGGATGCATCGCGGGTGTGATAGGCGTAACAGCGTTGGACGTAGGCTGGCGACGTGAGCAGAACATCCAAGTTGGGGCAGGGGCGTTGGGTGATCCAGCGGTGCCACAGGGGGTCGAGATAATCCGGTCCCATCTTAAACGACTGCACCTTTTCCCCTTGGGCCGTCAAAGCGGCTAATATCGCCAGAGTAACCGTAGTTTTACCAACACTACTGCGCTCTCCAGCCAGGATTAAACCCATTTAATCTACTAACACCTTGGGGGGCAGCAACCACAGCAGTTGCGCTTGCCCCACCGGCGACCCCTGATCTGGCAACTCCAGCAGGACCACACCCGCTTTTTTCAACACCAGCTTGTCCCGTGCTTCCCCCCAGACCAACCGCTCGGCCCAGTGTCCTAAATCCGGCTGATGTCCCACCAGCGCTACCGGCCCTCCCCCCTGGTCCAACCATTCCTGCCACCAGGTCAACCATTGGTGCCAATCCCCATCCGGCTGCAGGGCTTCGTGGACCACCGGCATCGGCCCCATGCCCGCTTCGTGACAAATCACTGCCGTCTGACTGGCCCGCAGGTAGGGACTCGTCAAAATCACGTCCACCTGCACCCCTAACTCCACTAGCCGTTGGGCCACCGCCCGCGTTTTCTTGTAACCTTCCTTGGTTAAGACCCGCTGACTGTCGGGCTGGTCTGGCTCCGGCTCCTGGGCAATCCCGTGACGAATCAGGTAGAGTTTCATAGCCCCAATTTTAACCCAGGGACGCCACCTGCAAACCCAGAACTAACCGATCAACCGGTAACGGGCCTGTACCCTGGGGCCTGATCAACAAATTAAAGAAAAAACATCAATAACACCCGTTTCAGGTTACGGACCAGCAACTGAGCGAATAAGCATCGCTGGCCAAGGACAACTGGATACTGCAATCAGCCTTGGGGTGGGTGTTCATGGAGCCGAGCGGAATCGAACCGCTGTCCGCATCGGGTAGTAGCGTCCGAATCGTTCACAGGCTTAGGTGTCTTCACCCAGACACCAGGGGCCGATTTTGTCCCAAACCGACCAGGGGTTCACGGTTAACCCTTGGCTAACAGGCAACCGTGCAAATCCTGTTAGCGCAACCGTTGGGGATCACTCATGGCTTAACGGTGTCACCATGAGCGGCTCGAGGTCGTCCTACTGACCCTTAGGCAGCCACAACGGCCGCTTTACGAGCAAAAGGAACGATGTTGTTCGCACTTACGCGCTTGAGCCTGGATTTACGAGCAGTGCTCATGCTCGGCCTGCATCATCGGAGGCGCGTTCGCCGACACGTCGAAGCCATTACGGCCCCCTGTCTAACTGTATTCTAGCTTGTCAGAGATAAAGGTGGCCAGCTTGGAACGGGGGTGGTTAACCGGCCATAATGGAGCCAGGGAAACGTCTTGGGGTCGCCTGTGGGTTTCATTGTTTTGGAGTGGCAAGAGGAGGGTCGCCAGCACCGCCGCCAGATTCCTTTATCTGACCCGACGGTGGTGATTCGCTTGGGCCGTGACCCCAGCCAGTGTGATGTGGTGTTTACCGACCCGACGGTTTCCGGGTTGCAGGCGGAAATGACAACGGACGGTCGGAGGGTCTTCTTGCGTTGTTTACGGGTGTCCAACCCGCCTTGGGTGGATGGGCAACGCTTAGGGTCAACCCCGGTGCCCCTGCGCAATGGGAGTGTGATTCGCCTGGGACGGACGGTGGTGCAGGTGACCCTGGTGGGTCCAGAACCGGTACAGCCGGCAGGGGGGACGGATTTGAGCTTGAGTCAGTTGATCCCGGTGGTGGGCAGTGGTCAGGCGCTGGCCCGCAAGGCCCACTTGATACCGGCCACGGTAGCTGTCGTTGGGGTGATTGCGCTTTTTGCCACCATCGGCAACCCGCTGCTGTTTAATGCTTGCTTGGCCTTTTTGCTGGGAGCAGGTGGGTTTTACTTCATTTACCAGCTCTGCGGGAAAGCCAAGCCCTGGTGGGCCATTACCTTGGTTGCCCTGTTGACGGTTGTACTGCTGCTAAGCCCGGTTTGGCACATTTTGGCATTTATTTTTCGGGGTATTCTTCCTGGCCAGATTGACCCCAGTAACCGCAGTTTTGCCGCCCAGTTGATTTCCCATTTTTTTGGGGCGGGGTTGTTGGAGGAGTTGATCAAGGCGCTGCCGATTGGTCTGTTTTGGTGGCTGGGACGACGGCTGGCTCCCCCGGCGCGCTCCCGGGTGGGGGTGGTAGAACCCTTGGATGGCATTATCTACGGGGCGGCGTCGGCCTTGGGCTTTACCTGGCTGGAGACGATGGGGGAGTATGTGCCGGGGATCATCCAGCAGGTGGGGCAACAGGCGGGTCCAGCGGTGGGGGAACTGGTGGGGTTGCAGTTGTTGATCCCGCGCATTTTGGGGTCGGTGGTGGGTCACATGGCCTATAGCGGCTATGTGGGCTATGGCATTGGCCTGGCGGCGCTCAAACCCAGGTACGCCGGGATGGTGATTCCTACGGCCTATGGCCTGGCGTCCCTGGTGCATGCCCTGTGGAATGCGTCGGATACGATTGGGGTGTGGGCGGCAGCGGTGGTGGGTATCTTGGCCTATGTGATGCTTTCAGCGGCGATTCTCAAGGCACGCCAACTGTCGCCCCACCGGGAGGAGAATTTCGCCACAACCTTGGCCCGCCGTCCATGACCACCTGGGAGACGTTTCAGCGGCTGAGTGAGCGGGGGAATTTTATCCCCGTGTATGGGGTGCTGCCGGCGGATGTGGATACGCCTGTGTCGGCCTGGTACCGGGTGTGTTGCGGCCAGCCCTATAGCTTCCTGCTGGAGTCGGTGGAGGGGGGCGAGCGCATCGGACGTTATAGCTTGTTGGGGTGTGACCCGCTGTGGGTGCTGACGGCTTGGGGGGACCGCTGTGAGCAGGTGTTCCGGGATGGGACGAGGCGGGTTTGGCAGGGGTCGCCCTTTGCGGTGATTCCCCAATGTCTGGCGCCCTATCAACCGGTGACGTTGCCGGAGTTGCCGCCGGGGTTGGGGGGACTGTTTGGGTTTTGGGGTTATGAACTCATCCGCTGGCTGGAACCGACGGTGCCGGTGGTGACCCAAGGGGAGTTGCCGGATGGCTGCTGGCTGCAAATGGACCACCTGCTGGTGTTTGACCAGGTGCGGCGCCAGATTTGGGTGGTGGCCTACGGGGATACCCGCCAGACGGATGTGCGCACGGCCTATGAACAGGCCCAGGGGAAGGTGCAGGAGTTGATCGCCCGGCTAGAAAAACCGCTGCCGCCGGAGGTGACCCGCCTGGTGTGGCAGCCCAACGCCCGCACCTTGGACCTCCACAGCGATACCACGCCCGAGGCGTTTCAGGCAGCGGTGCGCCAGGCCAAGGACTACATCCACCGGGGGGATATTTTTCAGGTGGTGCTTTCCCAGGAGTTGCGCACACCCTATAGCGGGGACCCGTTTTTGCTCTATCGCTCCCTGCGGCTGGTGAATCCATCGCCTTACATGGCCTTTTTCCAATTCGGGGATTGGCAGTTGGTGGGGTCGAGTCCGGAGGTGATGGTGAAAACGGAGGGTCGCCTGGTAACGGTGCGCCCGATTGCCGGTACCCGTCCGCGGGGGGCTACCCCGGAAGCGGATGCCCAGTTGGCGGAGGAACTGCGCCGGGACCCGAAGGAGGTGGCGGAACACGTAATGCTGGTGGATTTGGCCCGTAATGACCTGGGGCGGGTGGCCCAACGGGGAACGGTACGGGTGGACGAAATGATGGTGATCGAGCGCTACTCCCACGTGATGCACCTGGTAAGCAATGTGGTGGCGACGTTGGCGCCCGAGTACACCGCTTGGGATGCCCTGAAGGCCTGTTTTCCCGCCGGCACGGTCAGCGGCGCCCCCAAGATTCGGGCCATGCAAATCATCTATGAGCTAGAGCACCGGCGGCGGGGGCCTTATGCGGGTTGCTATGGCTACTACGACTTTGAGGGGCAGTTGAATACGGCCATTACCCTGCGGACGATGGTGGTGCATCGGGGGTGGGTGCGGGTACGGGCCGGCGCCGGCGTGGTGGCGGATTCCGACCCCCAGCGGGAGTATCAGGAGACCTGGAATAAGGCCAAGGGGTTACTGGCGGCCATCGCGGCCCTGGGGAATTAGGTCTTGATGAGCCAGGTCAAGGCGGCGGCCATGGCCAGAATACCCACCTGATGGGGCCAGAGGGACGCCAGGGGCAGGCGGCTGATTCGGTGGCTGAGCCATAGGCTGGCCAGGGTGCTTCCCCCGAGGGCTGCCGACTGCAGAAAACCGATCACCGCCGGATGGGCCTGCCAAGCGGGTAAAGGCACCCCTGTCACACCAAAGGTGGCCAATGTCACCGGCAAAAGGTGACCCGCTTCCCCCAACCCCAAGGGCAGGTAGTAGGCCAGGTTAGCGCCCAGCACCAGGGGCAAGTAGCTGTAGGCCAAGGACAGGAAGGGGGTGGGGCGGCCTAGCGCTTGCTGCACCCGATGCCAGAACCACACCAGACCACCGGGTAAGGCCAAGGCGGCAATGGCGATGACTCCTTGAGCGGGTCGTCCGGCGGGCGTTAACTCCCACCACTGTTCCAGCAAAGGTAACCGGTGCAGCACCACCGCCCCCAGCAGCAGCAACAACAGGCACACTTCGGCGGCGCTGGCTTCCTGGGTGGTCCACAGGTCAATGCCGGGCGGGCGCAGGTTCAGCTCCACCGAGCGATGGGGGCAGGCCTTCAGGCAGGTCATGCACAGGACGCAGTTGCGGTTGTCCGCCAGTTGGGCCGGATGGGAGTACAGGGGACAGCCGCCGGTGGCTTGCCCTTCCCCCAACGCCGGACCCCCCTTGTAGCACGAATAGGTGGTGCATTTGGCGGCGCACACCCCCTGCTGCGAGCGCAACTCAGTTATGGACAACTTGGCAAACAGGCCGTTCATTCCCCCAATGGGGCACAGGTAGCGACACCAAAACCGCCGCTCATAAATTTGGGAGCACATCACCGCCCCCGCCGTAATCAGCACCAACAACCAACTGGAGAGATAGGCGGTGTTGGGCAAATCCCAGAGTTCTTCCCACAGCAGGATCAGGGCAAACAGGGCCAACAAAAACCAGCCCCCCCACTTTTCCGCCAGCGGTCGCGGCCAGGGACGCAGCTTGCGGGGCCAGAGCTTCAGGGATAGCCTTTGCAGCAGCTCCCCATAAATCATGAAGGGACAGACGGCGCACCAGATGCGTCCCAAAAAGGGAAACAACACCAGCGATACCGGCCACCACCAGGCCCAAAACAGGTGGAGGGTCACATTGTGGGCGCGGTCCTGGGGCCCCCAAAAACCAATGGCCACAATTACTGGAAACAGCCACAGGGTGAGACCGTAGTTTAAGGCATCGGGCCACCAGGGACTGCGCAAAAAACGCCGTAGCCAGGGGTAGGCCTGGAGGAGGTTCCAGCGCCAGCGTCGTTGGCGAGCACGCTCCGGCCAAAACACTTCTTCGGTTAAAACGGCAGCCCCTTCCGCCTGGAGCAGTGCCCGCTCCACTAAGCTGGCCAACTCCCGCAAATTGCCGGGAAAGTCGTAGCTTTGCAGGCGGCGCAGGGCTTCGGGGGCCACCCGGGGCTTGGATAACCCTTTTTGGCGGCAGTAGCGGGCGATGTAGTAATGCACCCAGGCTTCGATATCCGCTTTGCACACCCGCAAGGGAGGCACTTTGATGACATGGCCCACTAGGTCCCGACAATCGCAGGTTTTGGTCTCGGCAATCAGGATCAACCGTCCCTGAAGCGGGCGGGAGACCACCGGTCCATCTCCCACCGGGTTATAGCGTCCTTCCGCCACCAGGCGTCGCAGTTGCAAGTACAGATGCCCGGGCCATTCGTGGACGTTGTTGAGAATGAGGGTACCCTGCCCCAGCCAATCCAGCAGTCCCGGTTTACCCCCAGCTTTTCCGAATAGCTCCGCGCCTGTGGGTGACAACATCCCACAGTTGAATTTGATCAGGGGCTGGCGCCGGTCGGGGGAGCCATAGTGAATCAGGGCGGCAATGTTGTCCTTTTCCAAACCGGGTTCCCCAAAAATCAGCACGGGGCGCCGGTCGCGGGTGGCTTGTTTGATAGCCTGGCGCAACCGCACCGCATAGCGACTGTGACCTACAATGCCCTGTTTCACCCGGGGCACCAAGTAGGGACGCAGGACAGCTTGCCGTTCCTGCTCGTAGGTTAGGCGCGTGGCGGCATCGGGAAAGGGTAGGGGCTGCCCTAGTTCGGGAAACTGCTGGACCAGGGCCAAGAAAGGCTCCCGCGCCAGGGTCCAAAGTTCCCCATCCGTCAGGGCCACCACCGTCTGCCGTGCCGGCTGGTCCAGGAGCAGTTCCTGCCAGGGGAAAACAGCGCCCGGGAGCAAGCACAGGGGCGGTAGACCCCCTTGGGCGGACCAGGTTTCACACCGTCCCGACCGCAGGATGTACAGGTGGGTGACCGGTTGACCTTCTAGGGCCAGGCATTGTTGAGCGGCATACCGTTCCACCTGTAGGGCTTGGGCAATGGCTTCTAAAGCCGGGGTGGGCAACGCTGCCAGAAACGTAACAGTTTTTAGCCAGGCCAGACGCTCATCAATAGTCATGGCGCATAGTCCCCGGGTTATTAATTCCTACGATAGACGTACTACCAACAGCCCGATCACCGCAATGATGACTACACCAGCAACCACTGCTCAGGATGGCCCCCTACGTACCTTTTTGGCCATTCCCCCGGATGCGGCAGCACGAGCCTATCTCATGCACCACCATCAGCGGCTGCGGGCGGCCACTGGGAGTGACCACGTGCGTTGGGTCCAACCGGAACAGTGGCATTTGACCGTGCGCTTTTTAGGGGATTTACGGCCAGCCCAGATTGAGGCTTTGATCGCAGCCCTGAATCAACAGGGGGTGCCGAGTACCCTGTCTTTAACCCTGACACCGCCCCAGGTTTTCCCCAACCGACGTCAGGCCCGGGTGATTGCCTGTCGGGTGCCCACCACGGCTGAGTTACAGGACCTGGTGCGTCGCACTGACCACTGCTTGCAGGCCATTGGTTTCCCCCCCGAAACCCGACCCTGGCGGGGCCATATCACCTTAGGGCGGCTGCGGAACCCCACCACTGTGCCTTCCCACCTGGCCTCCCCAAGACAACCCATCCCGTGGCAAGCCCAGGCCCTGGTGCTCTACCACAGCACCTTGACCCCGCAAGGTCCCCAGTATCGGGTTATGGCCGCCTGGTCATTTAGGGGGTAATCGCCCAGAGTTTGACCGTTTTATCAACGCTGCCGCTGGCCAGGAGTCGTCCGTCGGGGCTAAAGCTGATGCCATAGACCCAACCGGTGTGACCTTCCAATTGGGCGATTTCCCGACCCTGGCGCAAATCCCATAGGCGGATCACGTGGTCACGGCCGGCGCTGGCCACCCATTTTTCGTTAGGGTGCAGGGCAACAGTGAAAATCTCGCCGATATGGCCGGTCAAGGTGTGAACTACCTGGCGGGTGTTGAGATTCCAGTAGCGCAAGGTGGCATCCCGGCTGACACTGACAAAAGCTTGACCATCAGGGGCAAAGGCCAACCAGTTGACATCACTGGTATGTCCAGTGAAGGTGTGATGCAGTCGGCCATCGCGCCACCAGCGGATAGTTTGGTCCACACTGGCGCTGAGCAGGTCCTTGCCATCAGGGCTAAAGGCAACGTAAAGCACAATATTGTCATGCCCTTTAAGGATTTGGAGAGGGCGGCCATCAAGGTGCCATAGGCGTACGGTGCGGTCGTAACTGGCGCTGGCGAAGCGGTCCCCTTGGGGATGGATGGCAATGGCTGTTACCCAATAACCATGACCCCGTAACGTTTGTTGCTCCCGACCGGTTGTCAAATCCCAGATTTTGATCAACTTGTCCTTGCCGCCGCTAATGGCCGTGCGTCCATCGGGGGTGACGGCCAGCCCCAGCACCTCCTCCCTATGACCCACTAGCGTACGCACCGCCTGACCCGTGGTCACCTCCCACACCCGGATGGTCTTGTCTTCACTGGCGCTAAGCAAGTAGCGGCCGTCGGGGGTAAACACCACCGTATTGATGTAACCTGTGTGACCGGTCAGCGTTGCCTGCAGGCGGGCTGGCGTGGCCTTGGCAGCGGGTTGGGTTGCTAGGGGTCCAAAGTGGCGGGTGTACCCATAACCCAGGCCACCCAGGAGCACCAACCCTAGGCCCCATCCCACTAGCCCCCAGGGAAACCGCCGCTTTTGCAGGGCAAAATTACAGATTTCACAACGCAGCGCCTGGGCGGGATTGCGGTCGTAACCACAACGGGGGCAGCGGCGGTAGGGGTCAGCTCCTAAGGTCATGCCCATCTCCACAACCAACTATACCTGTAGTGTAGTTGTCCCGCCCGAATTCTTAAGAAGTTACAGTTCCCAAACGTGATCGGGGTTGGCCAACTGGGCCTGCACCTTTTGCAAATCTCCTAAATCCTTAAACGGCGCATTTTGGGCCAGGGTGATGAGGGTTTGTAAAAGGGCGGGCAACTGCTCGTTATCGCCCCGGGCCACCGCACAGTCTATCTGGGTCAGCAGGACTTGACAAATCTGACGGCGCTCAGCCAAGACCTGTTCGAGATAACCCAACAACAATTGACGCTTGGTAGCGATTTCGGCCAGGACAGCTTTTTCCCAAGCAGCAATCTGTTGGCGGCGCGTCACTTCCCGCTCGTAGAGGTTTTGATAGTCCTGATAGGCGGCGACCAGCCCATGCACCAGACTCAGCAGGTTAGATAGAGCAGCTGGAGCGTTTGGCGGAAACATCCCTAAGAGAGCTGCTGGGCATCCAGGAGGGGGGATTGCAGCAGTTCCACCAGCCCTTTGACCAGCAGAACGGCCTGCTGAAATACCACCGCATCCTGGGGCGGGTTGAATCCCCTCTCAATGGCCTGTTCCGGTTGGTCAAGGGCTTGTTGGCTGCTTTGATCCAGCTGTTGCACCAAGGCCATGAGTTCCCGGATACGCGGCTGAACGTCCGTTTGGAGCAAGTGGATGTAGGTCTCCATTTGGGCGATAGCGACCTGTACTTGCGCCGCATACTGCCGAGCTTGGGTGAGGGCTTCTTCCCCTTGGCCTGCCAGCAGCCGTCCGCCAACCAGCAGAGCCGGCCCCAAAGTCATCCCCCCCAAAATGGCGGAACCCAGCGCCATGCCACCACCACCGGCTGCCAAAGCGCCACCACCCAACCACGCCAGGGTCGCACTAGTCGCCGCTGCCCCACTCAGAGAACTGATAGCCGCCCCTGTGCTGGCTGTGCCTATTAATGAAGCCAGGGTAAAGGTGCCCCCTGCAGCAGCGGCAGCCGTACTGACCATGGACCCTAACATGGAGCCAGTTTGGATAACTTGGGCAATTGCTTCAGCCATCTCATCCCACCGGAGCGGCGCAGCTGACGGGCCAGTGATTGGCAGTCCCTGGAGAGTCTGTAGGTCCCGCACGGCCACCTGTTGTTGCAACCGTTTCGCCAAAGCCACAAACCGCTCCACCGTGTCCAGCAGTAGCGCCCGTGTATCCTCTGCACACCGGACCAGTTCCCCCTGTTTTTGCCGATACTGCTTCTCCGCCGCTTCTCTGCAGGCCTGGGCCTCCTCCAGTTTTTGCCAACCCGCCCATGCCTTAGCGGCTCCTTCTAAAGCCGTCCCTAGCGTCACCATCCCCATCACAACCGGCACCAGCACCATCAGGCCATCCCCCTTCGCGCCAACGTCCCCCCCCTAATTTACTATTAGGAAGTTTCAAGCGATGGTTCGCCGGCCAACAACTGCTCAAACTCCTGTTGCAACAAACTCTTTTCCGTGGTGTAAACCACCTGCTCTTCCGCGACAGCCGTCTGGGCAATGGCGAATTGGCGAGCAGCCGCCAACTTTTGTTGCACAGGGGGTTCGTGGAGCAAGCGCGTGCGAGCTTGGCGTATCTGGTTACGGCGACGGATGCGCTGATTAACCCACTGCAACCACAGATAGCGCCCCGCAGGAATCGCCAAGAACAAAATGGCATAGCCCAACAGAAAGCTATAGATGCCCTGGATAAACCCCAGAAAACCCGTCGTTTGAGCTTGCACCACCGGGTCCGCCAACAAAGAACCCAGCACCAGCGAACCCCCCAAATACAACCCCCCCAAACTGGCGGACAAAACATTCGCCCCCAAACCCGCCTCATTGAAGGGCCAATGCTTTTCTTCCAGATAGGGCGCCACGTCCCGTTTGGGGCGTTTAGCAGCCACCCGCTGCAAATCGGGAAAGCGATATACCAGTCCCCCCTGGGGCGTCACCTCAGGATAGCCATTGAATTTGGCCAATACCGGCAGCATGTAATCCTCCGACTCCAAAGCCTCCGGGGACACCTCATCCAAATAAGGCAAAATCTGCTCCCCCACCACCACCCCATCCTGGTTGCGAATCACCTGGGCAATCAAGCGCCAGCGCCGCTCCTCTAAATCCCCATTGGGGTTGCCATCGCCAAACAAAAAGGCAAACACATTTTCCAGGAAGCCCCGCCGGTTTTCCGATGATGACTGAGCGCGCCGGGGTTGGTAGTCATAACTCAGCCAGAACACATCAAAGGGACTGAACCAGAATCCACCCCCAAAACTCATGCCACCGCCATAACTTTCACCCCGGCGACCGTCCCCATCGCGGCCACCACTGCTGCTAATAACCACCAGAGCCACGCCGATGGCAATCAACACCAAGACGATGGAAACCACCAACACAATCCCAAAGGAAATGCGAATCAGGTAAAAGACCAATCGCCAGACTTGTTGCAGGATTCCCCGCACCCGCGCCGCCAAGGACCGCTGCAATAAGATAACCCGCAAATTGGGGCTAAATTTGTAGAGAATCTCCCCGCTTTCGGAAACCACCAAGTGGCCCAGGGTCAAACTGGCTAAATTCGCCAATTCCCGGTTGACAATCGGTAAAGCCAAACCCGTTTCCGCTGCCACATCCGCCACCGTCACCTGGTGATGGAGGTTTTCAACAGCAGCAATGACCCGGGGATCAGGCAGCATCCGTATCATCGTCAAACCCTTCGTTATTTTAACAAATCGGTCCCGGATAGCCCTGGCGACCCTTTGATTTATCCCGAGGGAACCCCCATCGCCGAAGGACGTCTATAGCCGACCAATGACTCCATGGTGGTTTTGCATATGTTGGTATCCAGGCCCCCTAAACCCCCCTTTTTGACCCTCCTGCGTCCCTGGTTAGCTCTGTTGGGGTGGGGACTGATGGGTTTACCGGTGGGGGCGCAAACGGAAGTGCCCGTGGCAATTATCTCCCACCAGATGCGCCGGACCAGTACCGGTTCCATCCTAGTAGTGGGCGAAGTCCGCAATACTTACCCGCAACCCCTGTGTTTTGTACAGGTGGACATTCAGTACCGGGATGCCCAGGGGAGACCGGTGGGGGTGGACCGGTTGACCGCCAAAGAAGCGGGGGTCATGGCCCTCGACCAGGTGATGGCATCCCGTGGCGTGATTCCCCCAGGAGAAACGTCCCCCTTTGTCCGCATCCGAGATGGCCGCAAAATCCAGGGACCCGTCCAGTCCGCCCGCCTGACCGCTAAGGGGTTACGCCTGCGGGGGTCCGTCAATGGGGCGGCCACCATAACCAACCTGCAAATCCAGCGCCAGGGCAACGACTTCCGCCTCCGGGGCACCTACAACGCCACCGGTCGCGCCCCCAACAAAAATCCCGAAGTCATCGCCGCTGGTTACGACGCCCAAGGCCAAATCCAAGTGGTGTCCACCTTAGCCCTGACCGACGACGGCACCTGGCGTGGTCAACCGCTAAAGCAACTGCGCCCCGGTCAACGCCAACCCTTTGATTTCACCCTGAGCAACCCAACTGGCAACGTGACCCAGGTCAAGGTATTTCCCTCCTTTGCCTGCGAATGACCCTAAAGCTGGGCCACCGCCAGAGAACGTAAGCGCGCCCGTTTTTTTGCCTGGTGGGCCGCCATCCGCTCCAGTACATCCACCAAAAAACGGGTTGCCTCCACAATGTAGGGACCCTTGTTGAGCATCACGCACTCAGCCCGCTCGCTCATCACCGCATCCGAGACCTCCGCCCGGGACGGCATCCCCGTTTTGGCCATGGACTCCAGCACCTGAGTCGCCCAGATGACCGGCACATGGGCCGCCTCGCACAGCCAAAGAATTTCCTCCTGCACCTCCGCCAGGCGCTCAAACCCCACCTCCACCGCCAAATCCCCCCGCGCCACCATCACCCCCACCGGCGGTCGCTCCAGACTTGCCAGCAGTAACCACGGCAGGTTCTCGAAGGCCTGGGCATTTTCGATCTTAAGGATGATACCCACGTGGTCCGCCTGCAAACGGGTAAGTTCTTGGGTCAAGGCCTGGACATCCGCCGGCTTGCGCACAAAGGATAACCCCACCAGGTCAATATGGGGCGCCAAAATGGCCAAATTTTCTCGGTCCTGGTCCGTCAGCGCCGGCAACGACAACTCCGTATCCGGTAGATTGATCCCCTTTTCCGGCTTAAGCGCATCGCCGCCCGGGCGCGTGGTGGTGATCTCTAGCCGCAGGCGTTGCCCCTCCTTGGCCAACACCCGCCCCCCCACCTTACCGTCGTCAAACCAAATCCGCTGCCCCGGTTGCACCGCCGCCAACGCCTCCCCCAACGTACAGGGCACCACCGGGGGACGAGCCGTTGGGTCTGCCCTGTCCGTCTCCGGCACCAGGAGCAATTCATCCCCCACCTGCACCGGAATCCCTTCGTAGCGGGGGGGCAAAAAGCCGATTTCCGCCGTGGCCGCCACCGGTTGCCCCTGATGCCAAAGCCGGAGGGACAACCCCGTTTCCAGGTAAACCGTCCGTTGACTGGCGACCTGGAGAGCCTCCGCCTCCTTGGCCACCACCACCAGAGACCGCCGCCGTCCCGCCGCATCCTCCAAGGCAATGGCATCCCCCACCTGGGCCTGGGCCACCAAATCCCCCTTGACGGGCACCACCGTACCGGCTAGGGTAGCCGCATCCGCCCCTTCCGCCACCAACCAAAACCGCGCCGGCGCCAGCACCCGACCCCGCAAATCCCGCTTAGGACGCAGCTTCAGCACCGGCACCCCCGGCCAGGTCCCCGTGCGCAACTTCGGACCAGCCATATCCGCGCATATCCTACAGGGGCGACCGATTTGCCGTTGGGCCTGGCGCAAATGCTCAATCATCCGCAACCAAACCGCCGGTTCATCGTGGGCGCAGTTAATGCGCATAATGTCCATCCCCTCCGCTAAAAGTTGCGCCACCAGGGCCGGTTGCGTAGCTGCTTCCGTCGGCATGGTGACCATGATGTGCCGATGGCGACCGGCAGGCAATTCCCCAAATAACTCCCGGCTGTGGTCCCGCAACAGACGCTGACCCTCCTGGAAATTCACCGGCGGCGTCACCCCCTCCCCCCGATACACCCGGCCCGCCAGACAATGCAAAGCCCGCAAAACCTGTTCCAGCGTGTGGAGCGTATGGGCTTCACAGCGTCCCAGGGAACTCAACCCCAACGCCGCCAGCTCATCTTGCAAAGGCCGGACATCGTGCTGGCGCAGAGCCAAATAATGCAAAAGATTGCGGGCGCTAGGTTGATAGGACGGTGCCACTCGAGCCACCACATCCCGGTAGGTCGTTTCCAAATGCAGAGCGTGGTCCCGCAGTTGGGTCACCTGGTCAATTAAATCGGCCAAAGACGCAGCCATGATTCACTGAACACCATTGCCTTATTCGTTCATTATAGCCCGCCAAATTCGCCTTCCCGCCCCATAAAATTAACAATAAATTTGGTTTTGTGAGTGACTACCATGTCCACAGGAATAGAAACGTTGGTCCAGGGCGTGACAGCCCTCACCATGCTAGGATTAATCGGCCGACCGGGGTTACCGGGACAACCCTTGATGGAGATGTATTTAGCGCTGGCGGGGCGAAAATTGCCACCAGGACTGGAGCTGGGCGCCCTGTATATTGTGTTGTTTTGGTGGTCCCATAATCTGGCGGGTATTCCCCTGGCCTATGGCTTAGGTTTTCGTTTGCTGCCGACCTGGGTTCCCCTATCTTTTGGTGCGTGCTGGGGGGTGACCGTCATCAGTTTTTTTGCCTGGACCTTGGTTTGGTTTACAGTGGGCTATCGCCTTGCCTTCAATGAAGCAGTGAAAAACGGTTATCGTCCCCCGGCGCGCCGTTTATAACCCCTGCAATTGCCGCTGCCAAACCGCCGGCGATTGTCTGGTATCTACCGAGCGCACATAGACCTGCTCCTGTTGGGTAAACGGTTCCCATTCCGCCAGTTGTTGGGGCAACAAATCCGCCGTGGCATCGGCAATATCCCCTGTCCGTTGTTGCAATCGCTCCCGCAGAATTTCCACCGGCGCGTGGGTATGAATAATATACACATCCACCGGCAAGTCTTTGACTGCCTCTAACACTTCCCCCCGGGAGCGCACCCAGTCGTACTTAGCATCCAAGACCACCGACTGGCCCTGGCGCAGCAATTCCACCCCCAAGCGCAATAACTCGCCATAGGTACGTGCCGACATCTCCGACGTGTATATCTCCGGCCCCCCCCGCTGGTACAGGGGCACACCGGCCAAGTGTTTGCGCACCGCATCCGAACGGATGTGAATCGCCCCATAGGTCTGGCCCAGATAGCGCCCCACCGTAGATTTCCCCGACCCCGATAACCCCGTCATCAAAAACAACTTCGGTCGGGTGGGCTGGCTGTAGCCGTAGGCCGCTTGGTAGTAGTCCATGGCCCAGTTTTTCGCCGCTTCCTGTAGGGATGGGGGTGCGCCCGAGTCACTGGCCAAAAAAGAATTCACCTTCGCCCGGACATAGGCCCGCACACTGCAATAAAAAGGCAGCAACCGCACCGCCAGATAATCCCCCGTCTGTTCCACATAGCGGTTCAAGAAAGCATAGGCCAAATCCCGTCGTCCGCGAAACTGCAAATCCATCACCAAAAACGCCACGTCGTAGATCACATCCGTCAGGCGAAATTCATCGTTAAATTCAATGCAGTCAAACACACAAGTCTGCCCCTGGAAAAAACAAATGTTACCTAGGTGCAAATCCCCATGACACTCCCGGATTTTCCCCTGCTGCTGCCGCTCAACAAACCAGTCAGCGTGATCTTGGAGATAGCGGTCTGTAAACGCCTTGGTGGCCTGAAATAGCGGCTCCAAACCCCAACGTTTCACATAGGGCAGCGTGGCCTGATAATTGCCCTCCACCACCCCTTGGATCACCGGGAGTGACCCAAAAGCGGTGATGTAGGCGTTGGTCGCCGCCATCTGATGGAACTGGGCAATTTGGTCCCCTAGTTTCTCTAGGTCCTGCACCGTCAACCGCCCCTGTTCAAAACAGCGCAGCCACAGGTCATCCTGGTCAAACTGACGCATCTTCACCGCATAGTCTATGACCGTGCCGCCGTCGCCCAAATGGTACCGCCCCTGGGCATCAACCGTGATGGGGACCACCTCCAGATAAAGCTGGGGGGCTAGCCGTTGGTTTAACCGCACCTCCTCCTGGCAAAAATGGCGGCGTTTTTCCAGGGTAGTGAAATCCAAAAACCCAAAATTCACCGGCTTTTTCACCTTATAGGCGTAATTCCCTGTCAAAACCACCCAGGAAATGTGGGTTTGCTGCACCTGGATGTCCCGCACCGGGTGGGGATAAAAATCCGGCTGCTGCAGCCGCTGGATCAAGGGGGAAAACGACTCAGCCATGCACCACCAGCACTGAACAGGGGGCGTCGGCCACCACCTGGGCGCTCACCGACCGCTGCAAAATCCGCTCCACCCCCGTCAACCCCCGACTGCCCACCACAATAAGTTGGGCACCGCAGCGGGCTGCCCACCGCACGATTTCACTGGCCGGGTCGCCCACCAGCATTTCCACACTACAAGGGCAAGGGACAACCTGTCGACATTGGTCCAAATAGGTGGTTAAATCCGGTTGGGGCTGGGGGACATCCGCAGGCCGGTCCGGGTCCGGGGGCGGTTGGACATACACCAGATGGACCTGACCGTTGGGGTCCAGGCGCAACCACTGCAACCGCTTGATCACCGCCCTGGCGATTTCCGAACCGTCCACCGCCACCACCACCGTCTTTAGCATTCCGCCTGCAACCGCACCCGCACCGACTCGGCGTGGGAATGAAGCCCCTCCGTCTCCGCTAAGACTATCACAGCTTCGCCCAGTTGCCGTAGGGCCTCCGCCGACGCACAGACAAGACTGCTGGCTTTGAGAAACGTTTCCACCCCCAGGGCTGAACTGTAGCGGGCCGCGCCGCCGGTAGGCAGAGTGTGATTGGGACCGGCCAGGTAATCCCCCAGGGCCTCCGGCGTATGGTGCCCCAAGAAAATGGCCCCCGCATGGCGAATCTGGGGCAACAAATCCCAGGGTTCCGCCACCGCCAACTCCAAATGCTCCGGCGCAAATTCGTTAGCCAAACTCGCCGCCTGCTCCAACGACTCCACCACCACCACCAACCCATAATGGGCGATGGACTTTTCCGTCAACAGACGCCGGGGATGGTGCTCCAGTTGCTCCGCCACCGCCTGCACCACCTGCCGGGCCAAATCAGCATCGGGCGTAAGCAAAATAGCGGCCGCCATCGGGTCGTGTTCCGCTTGGGCCAGTAAATCCGCCGCCACGTGCTGGGGTTGGGCCGTGCTGTCGGCGATGATCAGCACTTCTGATGGCCCTGCCAGGCTGTCAATCCCCACCCGGCCATAGACCTCTTTTTTCGCCAGCGTGACGTAAATGTTGCCCGGACCGGTGATCACATCCACCGCCGGGATGGTCTCCGTGCCAAAAGCCAGCGCCCCAATCGCCTGCGCCCCGCCGATGCGATAGATTTCCTGCACACCGCACTCCTGGGCCGCCACCAGCACCGCCGGATTGACGCTTTTGTCCGGTCCGGGGGGTGTGACCATGGCAATCCGGGAAACCCCCGCCACCTTGGCCGGAATACAGTTCATCAATACCGTACTGGGATAGGCCGCCCGCCCGCCGGGGATATAAATACCGGCCCGCTCCACTGCTGTGTACCGCTTGCCCAGGACCATGCCATCCGGAGCAAAATGCACCCAGGTCTGGGGTACCCGCTGCCGGTGAAATTCCGTAATCCGCTGGTGGGCTAAACGGATGGCCGCCAATAACTCCGGCGAGACCTGCTGGTAGGCCGCATCCAACTCCGAACCGGAGACCAGAAATTCGCCTGGGGTCAGGTCCACCTGGTCAAACTGGCGCGTGTAGTCCACTAGGGCCTGGTCGCCCCGTCGTCGCACTTGGGCCAGAATCTCCCGCACCTGCTCCGCCTGCACCTGGGTGTCCGCCAAGCGTTGACTGATGCGCCCCAATTCGGCTCGGGCTTCGCCCCCGTGGGTGACAACACGTAACATATCGGGCTGACCCCCGCTGCTGCTCTTTTCCCTGTTGTAGCTCAAATGGCCCGCAAAACAGCGGCCTTGGTTAAGTCCTGTTAAAAACTGTCCCAGATCATGCCTTGGCCCTTGACAACCTAGGGTGGTATCGCTTATGTTAATAAAGCGCTTTCGTGCTCCTGACCATGACTGCTAGTGTCATGGCTAGGGGAAGGGGTTGTTAGTGGGGTAACGGGTGTGGCTAACACCAAGTCGGCCATCAAGCGGATCAAAATTGCGGAACGGAATCGCCTGCGCAATAAGGCCTATAAGTCGGCTGTCAAGACCTTGATGAAAAAGTGTTTGTTGGCGATCCAAGCGGGGGATGTGCAGGCGGGGGAGCTGGCGATGCGGGCTGCCTACAGCAAGATTGACAAGGCGGTCAAGCGGGGGGTCCTTCATGCTAACAATGGTGCCCGTAAGAAGGCGCGCTTGGCCCGCCACTTAAAACGGTTGTTGGCGCAACAATCAGAGCAAGCTGCTGCTTCGGCCTAGTATGCCGCCCTTGGTTGATACCCATGTTCACTTGAACTTCCCGGAGCTTGCCGGTGAGTTACTCCCCTTACGGGCGCGCTGGCAGCAGGCGGGGGTGGTGGGGCTGGTGCACTCCTGTGTAACGCCGGAGGAGTTTGGGGCCATTCAGGCGCTAGTGCAGGAGTTACCGGAGTTGGTCTGTGCGGTGGGGTTGCATCCTTTGGAGGCGCACCGGTGGAGTGTCCAGGTGGGACGGGCCATCGAACAGGCCATTTGCTGGGGGGACCGGGTGGTGGCGGTGGGGGAAACGGGGCTGGACTTTTACAAGGCCACGAACCGCCAGGAGCAGGAGCGGGCGTTTTGGGAGCAGTTGTTGCTGGCTCAGGGCCATGACCTGGCGGTGATCATCCACTGTCGGGAGGCGGCGGCGCCGATGCGGGAGTTGCTGGGGCGGTTTTGGGCTTGCCATGGCCCAGTGCGGGGGGTGATGCACTGTTGGAGTGGAACACCGGAGGAGATGCAGTGGTTTTTGGAGCTGGGGTTGTTGATCAGTTTCAGCGGCATTGTCACCTTCAAGAATGCCCGGGCGGTGCAGGCTTGTGTGCCCCTGGTGCCGGCGGACCGCTTGCTGGTGGAGACGGATTGTCCTTTCTTGGCGCCGGTGCCCTACCGGGGTCAGCGCAATGAACCGGCCTACGTCCTGCCAGTGGCAGAAAAGGTGGCGGCCCTGCGGGGTGAATCCCTGGCGCGGGTAGCCCACCAGACGACCGATAACGCCAGTGGGCTGTTTCGGTTACCGGTTGCGGTGGCATAAGGTGGCATAAAAGGTTGTTTCGGGGGAGATGGTGATGAGCGCAAATATGTTCCTGCTGCCGGATTTGATCGAAATCCAACGGGCTAGCTTTCGCTGGTTTTTGGAGGAGGGGCTGATTGAAGAGCTAAAAAACTTCTCGCCTATTACGGATTACACGGGTAAGATTGAGCTGCATTTTCTCGGGGAGCAGTACAAGCTCAAGCGCCCCAAATATGACCCGGAGGAGGCCAAACGCCGGGATGCGTCCTACGCGGTGCAGGTCTATGTGCCGGCCCAATTGCTGAATAAAGAAACGGGGGAAATTATTACCCAGGAGGTGTTCATCGGCGACTTGCCTTTGATGACGGACCGGGGCACGTTTATTATCAATGGGGCGGAGCGGGTGATCGTCAACCAAATCGTCCGCAGCCCGGGGATTTACTACAAGGAGGATAAGGATAAAAATAACCGCCGCACCTACAGCGCCAGCTTGATTCCCAGCCGGGGGGCCTGGCTGAAATTTGAAACGGACAAAAACGACCTGATGTGGGTGCGGATTGATAAGACCCGTAAGTTATCGCTGATGGTGCTCCTGAAGGCGATGGGGTTGTCGGATAGCGAGATTTTTGACAACCTGCGGTATCCCGACTACCTGCGCAAGACGATGGAAAAGGAGGGCAACCCCACGGAGGAGGAGGCGCTGCTGGAGCTGTACCGCAAGTTGCGTCCCGGGGAACCGCCGACGGCTAGTGGGGGGGAACAGTTGCTCTATGCTCGCTTTTTCGACCCGAAGCGCTACGACCTGGGGAAAGTGGGGCGCTACAAGCTCAATAAGAAATTGGAGTTGGCGGTGCCGGAGGATATCCGGGTGCTGACCAAAGACGATATTCTCAAGGCGGTGAACTATCTCATCAACCTGGAGCATGGGATTGGGGAGATCGATGACATTGACCACTTGGGTAACCGGCGGGTGCGCTCGGTGGGAGAGCTGCTGCAAAACCAGGTGCGGGTGGGCCTGAATCGCCTGGAGCGGATTATCAAAGACCGGATGACGACGGCGGAAAGTGAGCGCCTGACGCCGGTGAACCTGGTGAACCCTAAACCCCTGGTGGCGGCAATTAAGGAGTTTTTCGGCTCGTCCCAACTGTCCCAGTTCATGGACCAGACCAATCCCCTGGCGGAGTTGACCCACAAGCGGCGTATCAGTGCCCTGGGGCCGGGGGGCTTGAGTCGGGAACGGGCGGGGTTTGCGGTGCGGGATATTCACCCGTCCCACTATGGCCGGATTTGCCCCATCGAGACGCCGGAGGGTCCCAACGCGGGGTTGATCGGTTCCCTGGCAACCTACGCCCGGGTGAACCAGTATGGGTTTATCGAGACGCCCTTTTACCGGGTGGAGCATGGGCGCATTCGGCGGGATTTGCCTCCGGTGTACATGACGGCGGACCAGGAGGATGAGCGACGGGTGGCGCCGGCGGATATTCGGGCCGATGCGGATGGGAATATTCTGGACCCGATAGTGACGGTGCGCTACAACCGGGCGGTGACCCAGTGCGAGCGCCATGAGGTGGAATTCGTGGCGGTGTCGCCGGTGCAGGTGGTGTCGGTGGCCACATCGCTGATTCCTTTTCTGGAGCACGACGATGCCAACCGGGCCTTGATGGGGTCGAATATGCAGCGCCAGGCGGTGCCCCTGCTCAAACCGGAGCGGCCTTTGGTAGGAACAGGGCTGGAGGCCCAGGCGGCTCGGGACTCGGGGATGGTCGTCGTCAGCCGCACGGACGGGCAAGTGACCTACGTGGATGCGGAGCGGATCCGGGTGCGCACCCCCCAGGGGCAGGAGATTGAATACGAGTTGCAAAAGTACCAGCGCTCCAACCAGGACACCTGCATTAACCAACGGCCCCTGGTGTATGTGGGGGATAGGGTGCAGCGGGGACAGGTGCTGGCGGATGGGGCGGCCACGGAGGGGGGCGAGCTGGCCCTGGGACGGAACGTGCTGGTGGCCTACATGCCCTGGGAGGGCTACAACTACGAGGACGCCATCTTGATTTCCGAGCGCCTGGTGGCGGAGGACGTGTACACCACCATCCACGTGGAGAAGTACGAAATCGAGGCGCGCCAGACGAAATTGGGGCCGGAGGAAATCACCCGGGAAGTTCCCAACGTAGGGGAGGATGCCCTGGCCCAGTTGGACGAAAACGGCATTATCCGGGTGGGCGCCTGGGTGGAAGCGGGGGACATCCTAGTGGGCAAAGTTACCCCCAAAGGGGAGTCGGACCAACCGCCGGAGGAAAAACTCCTACGGGCTATCTTCGGGGAGAAGGCGCGGGATGTGCGGGATAACTCCCTGCGGGTGCCCAACGGGGAAAAGGGCCGCGTGGTGGGGGTGCAGGTCTTTAACAAAGACTTTAAGGACGAGCTGCCCCCGGGGGTGAATATGGTGGTGCGGGTCTATGTGGCCCAGAAGCGCAAGATTCAGGTGGGGGATAAGATGGCGGGGCGCCACGGCAATAAGGGGATCATCTCCCGGATTTTGCCCCGGCAAGACATGCCCTACCTGCCGGATGGGACCCCCATTGACATCGTGCTCAATCCCCTGGGGGTGCCGTCGCGGATGAACGTGGGTCAGGTGTTTGAATGCATGCTGGGGATGGCGGGGCTACACCTGGGGGTGCGGTTTAAGCTGGTGCCCTTTGACGAGATGTACGGCCCGGAGGCCTCCAAGCGGCTGGTGCACCAGAAGTTAAAAGAAGCGGCCCAAAAGACGGGCAAGTCCTGGTTGTTTAACCCGGAACACCCGGGCAAGGTGAAGTTGATCGACGGGCGCACGGGGGAACCCTTCGACCGGCCGGTGACGGTGGGCTGCGCCTATATGCTCAAGCTGGTGCACCTGGTGGACGACAAGATTCACGCCCGCTCCACGGGTCCCTACTCCCTGGTGACGCAGCAGCCCTTGGGGGGGAAAGCCCAGCAGGGGGGCCAGCGCTTTGGGGAGATGGAGGTGTGGGCGTTGGAGGCCTTTGGGGCAGCCCATATCCTGCAGGAGCTGCTCACGGTCAAGTCGGACGACACCCGCGGGCGCAACGAAGCCCTCAACGCCATTGTCAAGGGGCGACCGATTCCCGAGCCGGGTACGCCGGAGTCCTTCAAGGTGTTGATGCGGGAGTTGCAGTCCCTGTGTATTGACATTGCCGCCTACAAAAACATCGAGGACGAGGAGACGGGGGAAACCCGAGTGGTGGAGGTGGATTTGATGAGTGACCCGCCTAGCTCCCGCCGCATTCCCCCCCGCCCGACGGCCTACGAGTCCCTGGGCCAAGACGACGATGAGACCTGATGCCATTGCCTGGAGGTGAACCCATGACACGCGGCGATTCCCATCATTTTGATTTCGTCAAAATTGGCATTGCCTCCCCGGAGCGGATTCGCCAGTGGGGGGAGCGCACCCTGCCCAACGGTCAGGTGGTGGGGGAGGTCACCAAACCGGAAACGATTAATTACCGCACCCTGAAACCGGAGATGGACGGGCTGTTTTGCGAGCGCATCTTCGGCCCGGTGAAGGACTGGGAGTGCCACTGCGGTAAGTACAAGCGGGTGCGCTACCGGGGCATTGTCTGTGAGCGTTGCGGGGTGGAGGTGACGGAATCCCGGGTGCGGCGGCATCGCATGGGCTATATCAAGCTGGCGGCGCCGGTGACCCATGTGTGGTACCTCAAGGGCATCCCCAGCTATATCTCCATCCTGTTGGACATGCCCCTGCGGGATGTGGAGCAGATCGTGTACTTCAATGCCTATGTGGTGCTCAACCCCGGCAATGCGGAGAACCTAACCTACAAGCAATTGCTGACGGAGGACCAACGGCTGGAGATCGAGGAGGAACTCTATCGGGAAGATAGCACCCTGCACGGGGTGGAGATTGGCTTTGGGGCGGAGGCCATCAAGCGCCTGTTGCAGGATTTGGACCGGGAGCAGGACGGGCGGCGGGGGCTGGAAATTGAGGCGGAAAACCTGCGCCAGGAAATTGCCGTCGCCAAGGGTCAGCGCAAACCCAAGCTGATCAAGCGGCTGCGGGTGATTGACAGCTTCATTGCCACCGGCGCCAAACCGGAGTGGATGGTGCTGGATGTGATTCCCGTGATCCCGCCGGAGTTGCGACCGATGGTGCAATTAGACGGGGGCCGTTTTGCCACGTCGGACCTGAACGACCTGTACCGCCGGGTCATTAACCGCAACAACCGCCTGGCGCGTTTGCAAGAAATCATGGCCCCGGAAATCATCATCCGCAACGAAAAACGCATGTTGCAGGAGGCGGTGGATGCCCTGATCGACAACGGGCGGCGGGGTCGGACGGTGGTGGGTCCCAACAACCGCCCCCTGAAATCCCTGTCGGACATCATTGAGGGGAAACAGGGGCGCTTCCGGCAAAACCTGTTGGGGAAACGGGTGGACTACTCGGGGCGGTCGGTGATCGTGGTGGGGCCGAAGCTAAAACTGTATCAGTGCGGCCTGCCCCGGGAGATGGCCATCGAGCTATTCCAGCCCTTTGTCATTCACCGGCTGATCCACCTGGGGATCGTCAATAACATCAAGGCGGCCAAGAAGAAAATCCAGCGGGAGGACCCGGAGGTGTGGGAGATTCTCCAGGAGGTGATTCAGGGTCACCCCATCCTGCTCAACCGGGCGCCGACGCTGCACCGTTTGGGGATTCAGGCCTTTGAACCCATCCTGGTGGAGGGGCGGGCGATCCAGTTGCACCCCCTGGTGTGTCCGGCCTTTAACGCCGACTTCGACGGGGACCAAATGGCGGTGCATGTGCCCCTATCCTTGGAGGCCCAGGCGGAGGCGCGGATTCTGATGCTGGCGTCGGGGAATTTGCTTTCGCCGGCGACGGGGCAGCCCATTGTCGCACCCAGCCAGGATATGGTGTTGGGGGCCTACTACCTTACGGCGGAAAACCCCCAGCCCCAAAAGGGTACCGGTCGGCATTTTGCCAACATGAACGATGTCATCCTAGCCTACGAGCAGAAGCAGGTGGATTTACACGCCTGGATTTGGTTGCGCTATGACGGGGAGGTGGAAATGGAACCGCCGGACAAGAAAAAGGGTATCGGTGAAGAAACCCTGATCCGCACGGAAACCATCAACCGCAGCGACGGCCTGGTGGAAACCTGGGAAATTTACGGCCAGAAGCGCCGGGGCGACCGGATCCACGAGACCCGCAAGATTCGCCGCACCAGCAATGGCTACTCAGTGCAGTACATTCACACCACTCCAGGCCGGGTGATTTTCAACAAAACGATTCAGGATGCGCTCGCCAGTCACATCTAGCACGGAGGTTTGACCATGAATCAGCCCGTACCCCGTCCCCTGTTTCGCAACAAGGTCATTGGCAAAAACCAGTTGAAGGAGCTGATTGGCTGGGCCTACAGTCGTTACGGCACTGCCCGCACAGCCATCATGGCCGATGCCATCAAGGAAATGGGGTTCCGCTACGCCACCCAGGCGGGGGTGTCCATCAGCATTGACGACCTGCGGGTGCCCCCCACCAAGCAAGCGCTGTTGCAACAGGCGGAGGAGGCCATCCAGCAGGCCAAGGAGCGCTACGACCGAGGGGAAATTACCAAGGTGGAGCAGTTTCAAAAGGTGATTGACACCTGGAACGCCACCACTGAGACCCTGAAAGACGATATGATGCGCCACTTTGAGGAAACGGACCCCCTGAACTCGGTGTACATGATGGCCACGTCGGGGGCGCGGGGGAATGTTTCCCAGGTGCGGCAGTTGGTGGGGATGCGGGGGTTGATGGCCGACCCCAACGGGGAAATCATCGAGCAGCCCATCAAGGCCAATTTCCGCGAGGGGTTGACGGTCACGGACTACATCATCTCGTCCTATGGCGCCCGCAAGGGGTTGGTGGATACGGCCCTGCGCACGGCGGACTCGGGGTATCTGACCCGGCGGTTGGTGGACGTGGCCCAGGATTTGATCATCCGGGAGGTGGACTGCGGCACGGAGCGGGGTATCTGGCTGCGGGCGCTGGAGGTGGGGGAAAAACAAATTCCCCTGCAGGAGCGGCTGCTGGGGCGGGTGGCGGCGCGCGATGTGGTGCATCCCCAGACCGGAGAGGTGCTGGTGGCCCGCAACCAGGGCATCAACGCGGAACTGGCCAAGGCAATCGTCCAAGCCGGGATCACGGAGGTGATGGTACGGTCCCCCTTGACCTGCGAGGCCAGCCATTCCATTTGTCAAAAGTGCTACGGGTGGAGCCTGGCCCACGGGCAGATGGTGGACTTGGGGGAAGCGATTGGTATTATTGCTGCCCAGTCCATCGGCGAACCGGGGACCCAGTTGACGATGCGTACCTTCCACACCGGGGGCGTGTTTACGGGGGATGTAGCAGAGGTGGTGAAAGCGCCGGTGGCCGGACGGGTGGAGTTGCCGGCGGAGGTGCCAGCCCGTCCCTACCGCACCCGCCACGGGGATGAGGCCCTGCTGCTGGAGGGGGATGTGACGGTGCGGGTGGTTGGGGAGACGGAGACCCGGGAGTTACCCCTGGCCAAGGGCACGATCCTGCTGGCGTCGCCGGGGGCCACCGTGAAAGCAGGCCAAGCGGTCGCGGAAAAGCCCACCACCAGTCGAGTGCGCCGCACCACCGAGAAAGCCACCAAGGATGTGTCCGCCGATATTCCGGGGGAAATTTACTGCGTGGATTTGGCCACCGAGGACAAGCAGGACCGGCAGGGGGGCGGCGATGGAGCGACGATCCGCATGGTGCAGCGCTCGGGCCTGATCTGGGTGCTGGCCGGGGAGGTCTATAACCTGCCGCCGGGGGCGCAACCGGTGGTGCAACCGGGCCAAGTGATCGAGGCGGAAACGGTGCTATCCCAAATGGACCTGGTGAGTGAACATGGGGGTTTGGTGCGCCTCAGCCTAGGGGAAAACCACCGGGGCAGCCGGGAAATTAAGATTATTACGGCGTCGGTGCTGCTGGACCAAGCCAAGGTGGTCAAGGAAACCAAGCAGGGCAGCGAGCACTATGTGTTGGAGACCCGCACCGGCCAGCGGTTTGCCCTGAAGGTCAGCCCCGGCAGTAAGGTGGCCAATGGGGCGGTGGTGGCGGAATTGGAGGACAACCGCTATCGCACCCAGACCGGTGGGTTGGTGCGCTACAGTGCCGGCTTGGAGACGGTGCGCCGGGGTCGGGCCAAGCAGGGGTACGAGGTGGTGCGGGGCGGCACGTTGCTCTGGATCCCTGAGGAAACCCATGAAGTCAACAAGGACATTTCCCTCTTGCTGGTACAACCCGGCGAGTACGTAGAACCGGGTACGGAGGTGGTCAAGGATGTCTTTTGCCAGAACGCTGGCGTGGTGGAGGTGGTGGAGAAAAACGACATCCTGCGGGAGGTGATCATCAAGCCGGGGCAGGTGTTTCTGGTGGACGACCCCAACCTGGCCATCCAACGGGACCAGACCTTCGCCCATCCGGGGGAAACGGTGCTGCCGGGCTTAACGGTCAACGAACTGACCTACCTGGAGTATGTGGAAAATACGCCCCAAGGTCCCATCCTGCTGTTGCGGCCGGTGGTGGAGTACACCATCCCCGATGAGCCGCCGGTGCCCAGTCAAGAGGCCACCCACCAGGCCGGCGCCGGGATTCGCCTGCGGGCGGTCCAGCGGTTGAGCTACAAGGATGGGGAGCGGGTCAAGGCCAAGGACGGGGTGGAACTGTTGCGCACCCAATTGGTGTTGGAAATCGGCGAGAATGCCCCCCAACTGGCCGCCGACATTGAATTTGTCCCCGACAGCCGTGATCCCTCCATCAACCGGTTGCAGTTGGTGATCCTGGAAACGCTGGTGGTGCGGGCCGATGAAGAAGCCGACCAGTTACAAGGGCGCACCTACACCCAAATCCTGGTGCAGGATGGGGAAAAAATTGGCCCGGGAGCGGCGGTGGCCCGCACGGTGATGCTCAGCCGTACGCCGGGGTACGTAGGGCGGATTGTCCAGGAGAGCGGTTCTACCCGCAAGCTGGTGGTGGTGACGGCGGAGGACCAGTTTGCGGTTGCCCTCCACGGCCAGACTCCCCGGGTGCAGGTGGGACAAATGGTGCGGGCAGGGGACGAACTGGCCCCAGGTATCACCACTCCCGAATCGGGGCAGGTGTTGCGGCTGGACAACGACCAGGTGACCTTACGGCTGGCCCGGCCCTATCTGGTGTCGGCGGGGGCGACGGTGCATGTGGCCCACGGTGACTTGGTGCAGCGCAACGAACGCCTGTTCACCCTGGTATTTGAGCGGGTGAAAAACAGCGACATCATCCAGGGGTTGCCGCGGATTGAGGAATTGCTGGAGGCCCGCAAGCCCAAGGATGCCTGCTGTCTGGCCCGGCGACCGGGGGTGGTATCGGTGACCCGCAACGAGGACGAGACCTTTACCCTGAAACTGACGGCCCAGGATGGCAGCGTCACGGAAATCCGCACCGAGCCGGGGCAAAACCTGCTGGTCAGCGATGGGGAAGCGGTGGAAGCCGGACAACCCCTGACCGATGGGCCGGTGGACCCCCACGACCTGTTGGAGTTGTTCTACGAACTCTACCGGGAGACGGAATCCCCCTACGAGGCCTGTCGCCGCAGCTTGGAAAAGGTACAGACCTACCTGGTTAACGAGGTGCAGGGGGTGTACCGCAACCAGGGGATTGAAATTGCCGACAAGCACATTGAAGTCATCGTGCGCCAGATGACCTCCAAGGTGGTCATTGAAGATGGGGGCGATACGATGCGCTTGCCCGGCGAGATGATGACCCTGCGGGAAATCGAAAGCCTGAACAATACCGTACCCGGTGCGCCTGCTCAATACCGGCCCAAGCTGATGGGGATTACCAAGGCAGCCCTAAACACCGACAGCTTCATCTCGGCGGCCAGTTTCCAGGAGACTACTAAAGTCCTAACGGAGGCGGCCATCGAGGGGCGGGTGGACTACCTGCGGGGTCTCAAAGAAAACGTGATCATCGGGCGGCTGATTCCGGCGGGTACGGGCTTTTTTGCCGAGACGGCCAGCGCCTATCGCCCCCGGGCGGTGGAGTTGCCCGATGCCCAGGAGGATGCCCACGTGCTCAAGGAGGACATGGTGGATGATTCCACCGACCCCCGCCAGGTGCTGATGGATAGCGACGACGCGTAACTTGGCGCAGGTCTTTGTCACCGGGGCTACGGGGTTTGTGGGGGCGAATCTGGTGCGCCTGCTCCTGGCCCAAGGACATCGGGTGCGGGTCCTGGTGCGCCCCCAAAGTCACGCGGCCAGCCTGGAGGGTTTGCCGGTAGAGCAGGTCGTGGGAGACCTGTTCAGTCCTGAGCTGCCGGACTACCTGGCCGGATGTGAGGGGTTGTTCCATGTGGCGGCCCATTATTCCCTGTGGCGGCGGGACCGGGAGCTGCTCTACCGGGTGAATGTGCTGGGGACGCGGCAGGTGTTGGCAGCGGCGCGCCAGGCAGGGGTGCCCCGGGTGGTCTATACCAGTTCGGTGGCGGCCATGGGAGTGGGCAAACGGGGCGAAGTGGTGGACGAAACCCACCAAAGTCCAGTAGGGCAGCTGGTGGGCCACTACAAAAAGTCCAAGTACTGGGCGGAGCAGGAGGCCTTCCAGGCGGTGGCCCAAGGGCAAGACGTGGTAATTGTCAACCCAACCACCCCCATCGGCCCCTGGGACAGCAAACCCACCCCCACCGGTGAGATCATCCTGCGGTTTTTGCGCCGCCAGATGCCGGCCTATGTGAATACGGGGTTAAACTTCATTCCCGTGCAGGATGTGGCCTGGGGACATCTTTTGGCCTGGCAGAGGGGGCAAACCGGACGCCGTTACATCCTGGGACACACCAACTTGTCTTTGCGGGCGTTTTTCCAGCGATTGGCGCGGGTGACCGGTCTGCCTGCTCCCCGTTTTTCCATCCCCTTAGCAATTCCCCTGGCGGCGGCCTGGCTGGATGAAATGGTGCTGAGCCGTTTAGGGAAAACTCCCAGTTTGGCATTCGACAGCGTGCGCATGGCCGGGCAGACCATGTACTACGACTCCCGGCGGGCGATCCAGGAGCTGGGGTTGCCCCAGTCGGATTTGGACCAGGCGCTCCGGGAGGCGGTAAACTGGTTTCGGCAGCACGGTAAGGTGTGAGATGCCCAAAATCCTGGTGGCGGCCAGTGGCACGGGGGGGCATATTTTCCCGGCGTTGGCGGTGGCCCAGGCGTTGCCCCCGGATTGGCAAGTGGAGTGGTTGGGGGTGCCCGACCGCCTGGAGAACGAATGGGTACCGGCCCATTACCCCCTGCATCGGGTGCAACTGTCGGGTTGGCCCCAGGGATGGTCTTGGCAAACGGCGCGGGTGCTGGCAGAGTTGGCGCAGGCGACCTGGCAGGTCCGGCAATTGTTGCGCCAGGGGGGATTTGACCGGGTGTTCACTACAGGGGGTTACATTGCGGCACCAGCGATTGCGGCAGCTCGGTCCCTGGGGCTTCCCGTCATCCTCCATGAATCCAATGCCTTGCCCGGTAAGGTTACGCGCTGGCTGGGGCGCTGGTGTACGGTGGTGGCCTTGGGGTTCGCCCCCGCCCAAAAATATCTCCCCCATTGCCGGACGGTGGTGGTAGGAACCCCGGCCCGCCCCGATTTTTGGGCGACTCCCCCTGCGCCGGTGACCGCGGTGCCTCCGGAAGCGTTGGTGGTGCTGGTGACCGGTGGCAGCCAGGGAGCGGTGAGTTTGAACCGGGTGGTACGGGCCTGTGTCCCGGCGTGGCTGGAACGGGGCTGGTGGGTGGTGCACCAAACGGGGGACCAGGACCCGGAGCAAGGCCAGTGGCCGCACCCCCGTTATATAGAACGGGCGTTTTTCCCGGATATGGCGACCTGGATGGCGCGGGCGCAACTGGTGATAGCACGGGCCGGAGCTGGTACCCTAACGGAATTGGCGCTCCTGGGAAAACCGGCTATTCTGGTGCCTTACCCTTGGGCGGCCGATGACCATCAACGCCACAACGCCGCCATCTTTGCCCAGCAGGGGGCCGCCGTAGTCATCCCCCAAGCGGAACTGACGCCCGAGGTCCTTGCCCAGACGGTCGCCCAGTTGGCAGCGCAACCGGAACGGTTGGCCCGGATGAGCCAGCAGATGCGCCAGTTGGCCGTACCCGATAGCGCCCAACGGGTTACCCAACTGTTACGGACGTTGCAGGTTTAAAAATCGTCCTCCTCATCACCGCTCGGGTCAATCACTTCGCCGTTGAAAAAGTCGGCCAGGCGTTGGGCGGCTAAACGCACCTGGTCCGGGGGCACGGCGACTGAAGCGCTCGGCGGTGGTGATCCAGGGGAGTCAATGGCCGGTGGGGCGGGGGGAGCAACCGCAGGGGAACAGGGCGACGTCGGCGATGGTGGCGGGCTGACCAACCGTACCTGAACAGGTCGGTGCAACACCCGCTTGAAGGCCGCTTGCAGGTCCTTGAGTTTGCCCTCGGCGATTTTTAATAGGGGTTCAGGATGCACCGCCACCTGGGCCTGGGTGTCGTTCAGGGCCACCAGCCGCCCATTTTGCTCAAACAAGGCCCGGGTCGCCTTGAGCCGGATTCCCGCCACCACCTGAGACCAAAGAGCTGCCAGGTCAACCGTATCCCCAGAAGCGCTAGGGATCCCAGCGGAGGGTGTCCCTACTTTCTCCCCATCTGTGGCCGGTGGAGGGGATGGTTCCTTGGGGATTGCTGGGGCTGCCGCAGGGGGCATAACCGTCTTGGGCTGCTCGGGTTCGGCCATTTTGGGACGCAGGGGCACGACCTGGGAAGACTCCCCTTGCGGTAACCCTAGACCCTGGGCGCGCTGCCACCACCCCAGCAGGATCACCTCCAGCCACAAATGGGGTTGCGAGGTTTGCCGCAGTTGGGGTTCACTCTGGCGGAGATAGTCCTGGGCCTGCAACAGGGCTTCCACCCCCAGGCGTTGGCTCCAGTCCCGCAGAGCAGACCAGGTATCCCCCATCAGACTGGTCAAGTGGGCTTGTTCGGGCGCGGTGCAGGCAATCAGGGCATCCCGCACCAAGCCCACCAACTGCTGGTACAGGGGCAACGGTTCCCACCCCCGATCGATCAACGCCCGTCCCCGCTCCAGCACCGTCACCAGGTTGTCCCCGTAGATGGCCTGCATCAGGTCGAATAAATCCCGCTCCGGCACCCGTCCGGCCAACTGCCACACCTGTTCCGGCTGAATCGGTGGGGGCAACAGGCTCAACTGGTCCAGCAAACTCTCCGCATCCCGCATCCCCCCCTGGGCCAGTTGGGTCACCACCGCTAGGGCTGCCGGTGTAATGGCAATTCCTTCCCGCTCGGCAATCTGCTGTAAATGGGCTTGCATCTCCGCTGCGGGAATGCGCCGGAAATCAAAACGTTGACAGCGGGATAGGATGGTGGCCGGTACGCGCTGGGGGTCGGTGGTGGCCAGGACAAATACCACCCGTTCTGGGGGTTCCTCCAGGGTTTTGAGCAGGGCATTGAAGGCGGCCCCTGACAACATGTGGCATTCATCAATAATGAAAACCTTGTAGCGCGCTTGCAGGGGAGCCAGTTGCGCCCGGTCAATCATCTCCCGTACGTTGTCCACCCCCGTATGGCTGGCGGCGTCAATTTCGATGATGTCGAGGGCATTACCCTGGCTGATGGCCCGACAGAGGGCACACACCCCACAGGGTTCCGGCGTGGGGACATCGCTACCCAGGCAGTTGAGGGCCTTAGCCAAAATCCGGGCGGAGGAGGTTTTCCCGGTCCCCCTTGGTCCGCTGAACAGGTAGGCTGGGGCGATGCGACCCGTGCGCACAGCATTGGTCAGGGCGGTGCGAATCGCATCCTGACCCACCAATTGTGCAAAGGTTTGGGGGCGGTACTTCTGGTACAGGGGGATATACACGCCTCTTTACAGCCGACCCGCTACCTTCCAGTATCTCAAGGCCGGGATTCCGCGGACACCGGAACAGGGACAGGTTCCGCTACCGGTGTTGGCTGCAACCGGTGTCGCTGGTTAATCAAGGTGATGCTCACCAGCGTTAAAATCACGCCCACCCACTGCCACGTCGTGAGTTGTTCCCCCAGAAACAAAGCCCCAAAGGTTAAGGCAAACACCGGCGTTAGGAAAGTCAGCGCGCTGAGACTGGTGAGATTCCCCTTGGCCGCCAGATAGAAAAACAACCCATAGGAAGCCGCACTCCCCAACACGGTGGTGTAGGCCAGCCCCAGCCAATCCCAGCCGGTCAAGTGCTGCCAGACCGGTCCCTCCTGCATCACTGACAGCACCAACAGCGGTACACCCCCCAGCACCATGTGCCAGCCCGTCGCCACCAAGGGGTCCGCCCAACGACTCAACCAGCGCATCATCACCGTGCCCACGGCCATCGCCAACGCCGCCAGTAACATCCACCATTCCCCATGACCCCACCAGTTGACCCCCTGCAGCCATTCCTGGGGCGACAGGGCAATCAGGGCAATGCCCGTGACCCCCAACACTAACCCGATCCAACCCCACAGCCCAATCACCTCGCCATAGAGTAGCCAGGCCAGCAGGGCCACCGCCAAGGGCTGGGAATCAATCATCACCGAACCCAAACCCGCCTGGGTACGCGCCAAGCCGGTGACCAAAAACCCTTGAAACAGGGCGCCATCCACCAGAGCAAACAGGAGAATGCCTAGCCAAGCCAGCCATGTCCGGGGCTGAGGTCGCCCTAAAACTAGGGCTGCCGTTAGCACCAAAACCCCCGCCGGTATCAGCCGAAAGGCCCCCACAAACCACGGCCCCGTTTCCGGCAGCAGGGCCTTCATCACAATCATCGCCGTGCCCCAGAAGAAAAACGGACTGACCAACCCCAACAAACGCAGCATGGCCGTGAAGATCATTTACGGTTTGTTGGCTCTATGGTAACGCAATGTGAATTTTCGCAACGGGATGGAGTGGGGGAACGGGGAGTGCTATGCTGAGGGATCATGGCATCGGTTCTGGTGGGGGCCAGCCATCAGACGCAAGGGGGAAAGTCCGGTGCAAATCCGGCGCTGTCCCGCAACTGTGATGCCCATCCCCTAAGGATGGCTCAGTCAGGATGCCCGCCGATGCGTTTCACCAACCAGTCTGCGAGGTACGGACAATGGTGCGTTGGACAAGATTGCGTCTAGTATTAGCCGCCGCTGTGGGTTTGGGTCTGGTCCTGAGTCAGGCCTTGCCAGCCCAAGCAATGCATATTGCGGAAGGGTTTTTGCCAACCCGGTGGGTGCTGCTGTGGTGGCTGGTATTTTTGCCCTTTTTCCTAGTGGGGTTGCGTGCTTTAGGGCAGGTCACCCAGCGGGCGCCGGAAACCAAATTGCTGCTGGCGTTGGCCGGGGCGTTCACGTTTGTGCTGTCGGCGCTGAAGTTGCCTTCGGTGACTGGGAGTTGCTCTCACCCCACCGGCACGGGTTTGGGGGCGGTTCTGTTTGGCCCTGGCGTCATGACGGTGCTGGGTAGTTTGGTGCTGTTGTTTCAGGCTCTGTTGTTAGCCCATGGGGGGTTGACAACCCTGGGCGCTAATGGATTTTCCATGGCGGTGGTGGGGCCGTGGGTGGCCTATGCCGTTTTTTACTTGGTCTGGAAAGGGACGGGACGGCAAGGGATAGCGGTGTTTTTGGCCGCAGCCCTGGGGAATTTGGCGACGTACGTGGTGACGTCGATGCAACTGGCGCTGGCGTTTCCGGCAGAGGTGGGTGGATTTGGTGCAGCATTGGCCAAATTTGCCGCAATTTTTGCCGTGACCCAGATTCCTTTGGCCATTAGCGAGGGTTTTTTGACGGCCCTGGTATGGAATTGGCTGCAAACCTATGGCCGGGAAGAGCTGGCGGTGCTGCGGCTGGTGCCGGAGGAGGGGGCGTCATGAGTGGTTCTCCATCGGCTAAGTCGATGCCCTGGCGGGTCAATGGGTTACTGTTGCTGGGGGTCGTAGCCCTGACGGTTATGCCCCTGCTGCTGCGGCGCGACGCGGCGTTTGAGGGGGCCGATGCCCAAGCACCCCAGGCGGTCAAGGAACTGAGGCCTGATTACGAACCCTGGGTGCAACCGCTATTTGAGCCGGCCAGTGGTGAAATTGAATCCCTGTTGTTTGCGCTGCAGGCCGGGTTGGGGGCGGGGGTACTGGGCTACGTGCTCGGGCGATACCACGGTCGCAGCCAGAAGCAGCGCTAAGTGCATCATTACCTGGAGAGCTACGCCTACCGCAATGCCCTGCGGTCGGTGTCTCCCACAGCCAAGGCGGGGTTGGCCTTAGGGTTACTGGTGCTGGCGTTGGTGGCCCAACCCCTGACCCAGGGGATTATCGTCGTGTGGTTGGCGCGGTGGACTGTGAGTCATGCCCGAATTCCTTGGCGGGTGTATGGGGGATGGCTGGGGGTACTCGTGCTGTTTTGGCTGCTGAGCCTGCCGGCACTGGTGATTCAGGTGGTCCCTCCGCTGGTCGCCTTCCCCGTAGAGGATGTCTGGCTGGTTGTTGATGTGGGCGATTGGCAGGTCTTTCTCAGCCACCGGGGGGTTTACACCGCTTTGACCACAGGGTTACGCTCCCTGGCCTGTAGCAGTTGCTTACTCTTCCTGTTGTTTACCACCCCCTTTAGTGACCTGCTCCAGGTGCTGCGCTGCTGCCGGTTACCCCCCCTCCTGCTGGATGTGCTGCTATTGATGTATCGCTTGATCTTTCTCCTTTTGGGGGAGGTTGCCATAATGTACACAGCTCAACAGGCACGGGGGGGCTACCGGAACTGGCCTCAGGCATTGGTGAGTTTGGGGCTGCTAACCGGGCAACTGTGGCTGCGCACGCTACGCCGTTACGAACAACTGGCCCTGGGATTGGCGGCGCGGGGTTGGCAGGGCCATGGGCGCGTATCTTTACCAGTGACCTCGCACCTGCCCCGGCGGTATGTTGTCGAAGCCCTCGTAGGCGGGTTGGGACTCCTGGCACTCGAAGGGGTACTCCGCCAGTGAATACCGCGTTTCCTGAGAAAAGTCCGTATCAATTGCTACAGCAATCTCACAGGGTAGCACTGGATATTGGACTGGGTGAGAGGGAGGCCATGCACCTGACACCCCAGGAGAAGGACAAGTTGTTAATTTTTACGGCGGCCCTGGTGGCGGAGCGGCGCAAGCAACGGGGCCTCAAACTCAACTATCCTGAGGCGGTTGCCCTGATTACGGCAGCGATTCTGGAGGGGGCGCGGGAGGGGAAAACGGTAGCCCAACTTATGCACGAAGGCACCCAAATCCTAAAAAAATCCGAGGTCATGGAGGGGGTGGCCGAGATGATTCCGGAGGTGCAAGTGGAGGCCACCTTCCCCGATGGCACCAAACTGGTCACCGTTCACCAACCCATTCGCGATTAGTCCTATGATTCCTGGTGAAATCATTACCCCTGATGAGGAGATTGAACTCAATGCTGGTAAACCCACCCTCACCATTACCGTGTCCAACCGAGGCGACCGCCCCATCCAAGTGGGTTCCCACTATCACTTCTACGAAGTAAATGGCTTTCTGGAATTTGACCGGGAACCTACCAAAGGAATGCGGTTAGATATTCCTGCCGGAACGGCTATTCGTTTTGAACCCGGGGACACCAAGCAAGTTAGATTAATTCCCTACGGCGGCAGCCGGGAAGTCTACGGCTTCAACGCCCGGGTGGAGGGCAAGTTATGAGCTATCGCATGAGCCGCCGCGCCTATGCCCAAACCTACGGCCCTACCGTGGGTGACCGAGTTCGACTGGCGGATACCGAGCTATTTATCGAGGTGGAAAAAGACTTCACCCTCTACGGGGAAGAGGTGAAATTCGGTGGGGGCAAGGTCATCCGCGATGGCATGGGTCAGTCCCCCATTGCCCGGGGAGCAGGGGCCGTGGATACGGTGATCACCAACGCCCTCATCCTGGACTGGTGGGGTATTGTCAAAGCCGATGTGGGCATCAAAGACGGTAAGATTGCTGCCATTGGCAAAGCCGGCAATCCCTACACCCAGGATGGGGTGACGATCATTATTGGGCCGGGAACAGAAATTATTGCCGGTGAGGGCCTGATCCTGACGGCGGGGGGCATTGACACCCACATTCACTTTATTTGTCCCCAGCAGATCGAGGTGGCCTTGGCCGCGGGCGTCACCACCCTGATTGGCGGCGGCACCGGACCTGCCACCGGCACTTGCGCCACCACCTGCACACCCGGACCCTGGCATATTCATCGCATGCTCGAGGCCGCCGAGGGCTTTCCCGTCAACTTAGGTTTCTTGGGCAAGGGCAACAGCGCCAAACCGGAAGGCCTACGGGAGCAAATCCGCGCCGGCGCCATTGGTCTCAAGCTCCACGAAGACTGGGGAACGACACCAGCAGCCATTGATGTCTGTCTGAGTGTGGCCGAGGAATTCGACGTGCAGGTAGCTATCCATACCGATACTTTAAATGAATCCGGTTTTGTGGAGGACACCATTCGTGCCTTCAAAGGGCGAGTCATTCACACCTACCATACAGAGGGAGCCGGTGGTGGCCATGCCCCCGACATCATCAAAGTCTGCGGCGAGCCGAATGTTTTACCCTCCTCCACCAATCCCACCCGCCCCTACACCGTCAACACCCTAGAGGAGCACCTGGACATGTTGATGGTGTGCCATCACCTAGACCCCAATATTCCTGAAGACGTGGCCTTTGCCGAATCTCGCATCCGCCGGGAGACCATCGCCGCCGAAGACATCCTACACGACATGGGCGCCCTGAGCATACTTTCTTCCGACTCCCAGGCCATGGGGCGGGTGGGGGAGGTCATTATTCGCACCTGGCAGACGGCTCACAAGATGAAATGCCAGCGCGGCCCCCTACCCGAAGACGACAAGGCGGACAACTTTCGCGTGCGCCGCTACATCGCCAAATACACCATTAACCCTGCCATTGCCCATGGCATTGCCCGCTACGTAGGGTCGGTGGAGGTGGGCAAATTTGCCGACTTGTGTCTATGGAAACCTGCCTTTTTTGGTGTCAAACCAGAGATGGTGCTCAAGGCCGGTGCAATCGTTTGGAGCCAAATGGGAGATGCCAACGCCAGCATTCCCACGCCAGAGCCGATCCACATGCGCCCCATGTTTGCCAGCTTTGGTCGCTGCACCTACAGCACGTCTTTCACCTTCGTATCCAAAGTGGCCCTTGAGGAAGGCATCCCCCAGCAGTTGGGGTTGCAAAAGCGGGTATTGCCGGTGGAAAACATTCGCCGTCTCAGCAAGAAAGACCTCAAGCTCAACGATGCCCTTCCCCACATCGAAGTGGACCCAGAAACCTACATAGTGCGGGCCAATGGCGAGGTGCTCCTGTGTGAGCCGGCCCCGGTTTTACCCATGGCCCAACGCTACTTCCTGTTCTAGCTGCCACACCCGCGGCAGACAGGGGGGTCGCTGGGCGTACAGAGGGCGCAAAAGGTGCCACAGCGTGAGAAACCAGCGCCGACACTCCGCCGTGGAGGGTCCGCGATAGCGCCCCACCAGCCCCCCCATCAGTCGGGTCAACCCCATCTCACCAGTCCCCGGCGGCAAGGCAGCCCGTAGGCGCTCAATCAGCTCCGGACTCACCTCCTGGCCCACCAACCAAAACGTCCCCAAAACCGGTTGCCCCGCCAGACCATTGGGGCTGTCTAAAAACTCCGGTGTTCCCTGCAGAAACTGTCGGTCAATCCACAAAGGTTGACCCTGGCACCAGATTTCGGTGGCGTTGCGCCAGGTGCCTCCCCAGAAGCGTTCCCCCCGGGCCGTGCGGCCAAAGCGGTACATCTCCCAGCCACAACACCAAGCTCTAGGATGCAACTCAATCACCAGCGTCTGCTGCCAGTGCGCCTGGGCAAAAAGAATGGTCTCCTGGGGAAACAGCTCCAAAATTGCCTGGGACTCCACCTGCCAGTGACTGGAACTGACCTGGGGCAACTGTGGTGAAAGGCTGCGGTACACCTTGTTTGCCGTCGCCGTCGTTAGCAACAGTTTGGCTCCCGCCTGGAGATGGCCCCGGCAGACCAGCTCGTCACCCCCGACCATCCCTCCCCCCAACTGCAGGGTAACCGTATGGCACCATTCCGGACCCTCCGGGTAAAACGGGCGCTGGAGTTGCCAGGGCGTCGTCACATAGGCTGAAGCCAGCCGGGTCACACCTTCTTTCTGACACCAGGTAGCGACCAACTCCCCTCGCCAATGCCCCACCCCTAGCTCCGAAACAAACGACTGTACTGGGTTTCATGGTACATGCTGGCTAAGCCCAGCCCGACCGAGCAGCTGTAGAAAGGCGGTGTCGTTTCAGCCAAGAGCGCCTGGGTTTGCTGGTGGATGAGCCCATGCAGGCCAAACAGCAGCTTCTGGCCCTCCGTTGGACCTATGGGAATAGCGCGGACGCCGGCACTGACCAAGTTAGCAGCCCAGCTAAATAGGTAAGCTACCAGTGCCTCTGGCAGCGTCAGACCCCACTGATAGGCCGTCAGGGCAAAGGCCACCCCATAGTTACACGGCGTCAAAGCAACCGTGACCCAGTCAGGAAATAGCCCCATGTCTTGAAGTAATCGCAGCAGCGCCTGCCCCATTTGCCAACTCTGGTGGCGCAGTTCCTCGGTCTCCCGTTGAGCCGACAACCAGCGATTCCAGTAATCCAGTTGGGCATTATCCGCCTGGGCGATGGCCCCATATAACACCCGCAGCACCTGCCCCTCCACCTGCACCGCCCCATATTGCAACTCCTGGCGCAACCAGCGTTCTAGGTCAGCGCTACTGCGCAGCACACCCCGTTCCACTAGCCACTCAATCCCCTCCGAGTAGCTGTAGGCCCCCACCGGCAGCGCCGGGCTAGCCAACTGGAGCAGAGCCAGTAGCGACATCCCCCTCAATGGTGGTGATAGGCCCCCATCTCCGGATAGAAACACGCCATCTCCTCGGTGACGGTCAGCCCCATCTCCCGCAACAGGTCAGCCAAAACCCCATCTGCCGCTAGCCGTAGCCACTCTGGTGTGATTTGCAAAGGGACATGGCGATTCCCCAAATGGTAAGCGGCCCGCAGGAGCAATAGGGGTTGAGAAGCCCGCACCGTCAGGACCGGTTCAGGGCGCGCCGCCACTGTCAGCACCCAATCCCGCGCCGGTACATGCAGCACATCCTCATCCTGGAGCACCACCCCCCGCGGCAATTCCAAATACACCGTTTCCCCCTCAGACGTTTGCCAGGGCAAGAGACGTTTGCGCCGCTCCTCCGCCGTTAGGGAAAGGACCCCCGTAACTGGTCTTGCCGTTCCTTTGGCCAGTACGACCGCCGCGTAGGTAGCCATTTTGACAAATGCCATTGCCGCCCCCTCCTTACAGTGGCATTATAGGGCGTTGGGGGATGGAGAAGCGTGGCTGCTTTACATGTTGGCATTGCTGGTCCTGTGGGGTCAGGCAAAACCGCCCTAGTCGAAGCCCTCTGTAAATCCCTGCGGGAGCGCTACAGCATTGCCGTGGTCACCAACGACATCTACACCAAAGAGGACGCCCTGATACTCACCCGAGTCCAAGCCCTTAGCCCCGACCGCATTGAAGGGGTGGAAACAGGGGGCTGTCCCCACACGGCCATTCGGGATGACGTCTCCATCAACTTAGCGGCCATTCAGCGGCTGGAGCAACGGTTTCCCGACCTGGACCTGCTATTGGTCGAAAGCGGCGGCGACAACCTTTCGGCCACCTTTAGCCCGGAACTGGTAGACATCACCATCTTTGTCATTGACGTGGCCGCTGGCGACAAGATTCCCCGCAAAGGAGGTCCTGGCATCACCAAATCCGACCTGCTAGTGATCAACAAAATTGACCTGGCACCCTACGTGGGGGCTGATTTGGGGGTGATGGAGCGGGATGCCCGGCGCATGCGCGGTGATAAACCCTTCGTTTTCACCAACCTGAAAACCCGCGAAGGCTTGTCCCAGGTCATCGACTTTCTATCCCCCTTTCTCCCCTTGAAAGTTTCTACATCCTAGACCTGTTTTTGTATCGGTTGATACAGTTCCCATTAACTCTCTAGCCCATGATGAGCGATAGTCCAAAATTGCTTTGCTGATGCTAAAAATGCGTGAGGAGGCAGGCTATTCATGACAATGATGAAGCGTCGTCGCTTTTTGGTGTCCAGTTCCTTATTTGTGGGGACCAGTGTGTTGATCAAGGCCTGTGGAACTCCTGGAGGAACGGGTGCAGGGGACACGATTAAAGTGGGTGTTCTCCATTCCCTTAGCGGTACCATGGCCATTAGTGAAAAGAGTGTGGTGGATGCCGAATTGTTGGCTATTGAGGAAATCAATGCTGCTGGTGGTGTGCTGGGTAAAAAGATTGAGCCGGTGATCGAAGACGGCGCTTCTGACTGGCCCACCTTTGCCGAAAAAGCAAAAAAACTGATTGATCAAGACAAGGTGGCTACGGTCTTTGGCTGCTGGACGTCCGCCAGTCGTAAAGCGGTTTTACCAGTGTTTGAAGAGAAGCAACACATGCTCTGGTACCCCGTGCAGTATGAGGGGCAAGAGTGCTCCAAAAATATCTTCTACACGGGTGCGGCGCCTAACCAGCAAATTGAACCTTCAGTGGATTGGTTACTCCAAAATAAGGGCAAGGAGTTTTTCCTGATTGGTTCGGATTACGTTTTTCCCCGCACGGCCAATACCATCATCAAGGCCCAGTTGGCGGCCAAAGGGGGCAAGGTGGTGGGGGAAGATTACGTGCCTTTGGGGAGTACGGAGGTGGCACCCATCATTGCCAAAATCCGCGCTGCCTTGCCCAATGGGGGAGTTATTTACAACACGCTGAATGGGGATAGCAATGTGGCCTTCTTTAAGCAATTGAAGGGGGCAGGTCTGGGGCCCGATAAGTATCCTTCCATGTCGGTCAGTATCGCTGAGGAGGAAGTGAGGGCCATTGGGGTGGAGTTTCTCAAGGGGCATTACGCAGCCTGGAATTACTTCCAAACGGTGGATACGCCGGCGAGTAAGAAATTTGTAGAGTCTTTCAAGGCTAAATACGGAGCAGACCGGGTGGTCAATGACCCCATGGAGGCGGCTTACATCGCGGTTTATCTGTGGAAACAGGCGGTGGAAAAGGCAGGGACCTTTGAGGACCTGGAAAAGGTACGCCAGGCCGCCTATGGTTTGACTTTTGACGCCCCAGAGGGACAGGTGCGGATGAATAGCAATCATCACTTGTCCAAGTTTGTGCGGATTGGTCAGGTGCGGGATGATGGGTTGTTTGATATTGTGTTTGCCACGGATAAACCGGTAGACCCGGTGCCCTGGAACCAATACGTGGCTGAAACTAAAGGATTTGCCTGTGATTGGTCGGACCCGGCGAAAGGAGGGAAGTACCGCATCTGATGGAATTCCTAGACGCATTGGTCAATGGCATTGCGACGGGGGCTGTGCTTTTGCTGGCGGCTCTGGGGCTGGCGATCACCTTCGGCCTGATGGGGGTCATTAACATGGCCCAGGGGGAGCTGATGATGCTGGGGGCCTACACCACGTTTGTCATCCAGCAGGGGCTGCGGGGGTGGGAGGGTTATGTGTTGGTGGCGTTGGTGGGGGCTTTTGTGGTCACAGCCCTGTTTGGGTTGGCCCTGGAACGGGCGGTGATCCGTTTTCTCTACGACCGGCCGTTGGAAACGCTGCTGGCGACATGGGGAGTGAGCTTGATTCTGCAGCAGTTGGTGCGCAGTGTGAATTGGGCTTTGGTGGCGGGTGTGGGGGTTTTTGCCCTGCTGTTTTGGGGGGCGTTGGGGGTTTTACGCTGGCAGCGGCGATGCTTGCCGGTTTGGGGCCGGGGCCTGCTGGCTGCTTTGGCGGCGGGGATTGGTCTGACGACCATAGCGCTGGTGAGTCAACGGTTGGGGCTGGCGGCCCGTAAGCCGTGGTTTGGGGCGCAGAATGTGGATGTGACGGCGCCGGCTTGGTTGCGTACAGGATGGCGGTTGACGGAGACGCTGCAGATACCCTATACCCGTTTGTTCATCCTGGGGCTGGCGGTGGTGTGCTTGCTGGGGATGGGGTTGTTCCTGTACCGCTCACCTTGGGGGTTGCGCATCCGGGCGGTGACCCAGAATCGGGCGATGAGTGCCTGTTTGGGTATCAATACGGACGCGGTGGATGCCTTGACTTTTGCCCTGGGGTCGGGACTGGCGGGTATTGCCGGTTGTGGGGTCAGTTTTTTGGGGTCGGTGGGGCCAAATACGGGACAGAACTACATCGTGGATATGTTTATGGTGGTGGTGTTGGGGGGGGTGGGGAATTTGTGGGGGACGGTCCTGGCGGCGTTGGGGATTGGCACGCTCAATTACTTGCTGGGGTCGGGGAAGTTGGCGGCTTGGGTACAACCGGTTCCCGGACTGGCGGATTTCCTGGGGTTCTTTTCCACCACCAGCATGGCCAAGGTTTTGCTCTTTATCCTGATTGTTGCTTTTTTGCAATACCGTCCGGCGGGTTTATTCCCCCAAAAGGGCCGTATGGTGGAGAGCTAGGGCGATGGGCCAAAGGCAGCGGTTGTTGTGGCTGGAAATTGGGGTGGTTGTGGGCACGGCGCTGGCGCTGGTTTTTGTCATACCCCCTATTTTGGTGGGTCTGGGCCAGGGATTTCGGGTGAATCTGCTGGGGCGTTTTTTGGCGCTGGCGATTGCAGGCTTGGCTATTGATTTGATTTGGGGCTATACGGGGCTGTTGAGTTTGGGGCATGGGGTGTTTTTTGGGCTGGGGGGCTATGCTCTGGCAATGCATCTGAAGTTGCAATTTCCGCCGGATACACAGGTAAGACTGCCTTCGTTTATGCCCCTGTATGGTGTGACGGAGTTGCCCTGGTTGTGGCGGCCTTTTTTCTCGTTTCCTTTTACCTTGGTGGCAATTATTTTGGTGCCGGCGCTTTTGGGGGCGCTCATCGGCTATCTGATTTTTCGTAACCGGATCCGTGGGGTTTACTTTTCCATCCTGACCCAGGCGCTCACCATCATTTTCTTTAATTTTTTCAATGGTCAACAAAAATTACTCAATGGCACCAATGGGTTGACGGATTTTCAAACAATCTTTGGTTATCGGGTGAGCGACCCGCAAACTCAAGGGGTTTTCTATGGGCTGACGGTGTTGGCTTTGGCGGCTAGTTATGGTCTGTGCCGCTGGTTGACCAGTGGGCGATTTGGCTGTTTGCTGGTGGCGATTCGGGATGATGAACCTCGGGTCCGTATGCTGGGCTATAATCCTACTGTGGTGAAGGTTTTTGTTTTTGCAATTTCTGCGGCTTTGGCGGGTTTAGCGGGCGCTTTGTACACGCCACAAACGGGTATCATCTCGCCTAGGGTGATGGACATTGCTTTTTCTATCGAAATGGTGATTTGGGTGGCCGTTGGGGGACGGGCATCTTTGGTAGGAGCGGTGGTGGGGACGTTGGTAGTCAATTTTGCCAAGAGTCTTTTGAGTGAGAGTTTTCCCCAGGTCTGGTTGTTTTTCTTGGGGGGGTTGTTCCTGGCGGTGGTCCTGTTGTTGCCGGAGGGCATCGTGGGGTGGTTGCGGACCACCGGCTGGGAATGGTGGCAAAAAACTACGGGTCAACGGCGGTTGTCAACCTACCCCAAACTTGAGCTGGAGATGGACGCAGACTATGAACATCTTGGAGACCAAAGACCTAACGGTTAGTTTTGATGGCTTTCAGGCCCTAAATAGCTTGAACTTCCGCATGGCTGCTGGGGAGTTGCGGACGATTATTGGCCCTAATGGGGCTGGCAAAACTACCTTTTTGGATGTGATTACGGGTAAGGTGAAGCCCACAAGGGGGCGGGTATATTTCAAGGGCCAAGATATTACGGCCTACCCGGAGTTTGTGATCGCTCGACTGGGGATGGGGCGCAAGTTTCAAACTCCCCGCGTGTATCTCAAGTTGTCGGTGCGGGAGAATTTGGAGCTGGCCAGTAATCGCCGCAAGGGGCTGTGGCATACCTTACTGGGACGGCCCAAAAGTTCGGAAAAACGCGCGGTGAGTGAACTCTTGGCTTTTATTGGCTTGGCGAAAAAGCAACATTGGCCGGCCGGTTTACTGTCCCATGGGGAAAAACAGTGGCTGGAAATCGGTATGTTGGTGGCGCAATCGCCGGATTTGTTGCTGGTGGATGAACCAGTGGCCGGCCTGACGGATGAGGAAACGGAAAAAACGGGTAATTTACTGCTATCTCTGGCGGGGGAGCACTCGATTATCGTTATCGAACATGACATGGAGTTTGTGCGGCAAATTGCCCAGAAGGTGACGGTGCTGCACCAAGGGACTGTGTTGTGTGAAGGCACGATTGAGGAGATTCAAGCGAACCCGCAGGTGATCGCGGTTTACTTGGGAAGTCAGGAGCCAAACCATGCTGCGCATCACTAATTTGGATGTTTTCTACGGCGAGAGCCATATTCTGCGGCAGGTGGATTTGCAGGTGAAGCCGGGGGAAATGGTCTGCTTGATCGGCCGCAACGGGGTAGGTAAAACAACCCTGCTGAAAAGCATTATGGGTCTGTTGAGGCCGCGGCAGGGAGATATTCGGTTTGAGGAGCGCTCGCTGCTGCCGTTGCCCCCCTATGCACGGGCTCGCTTGGGCATCGGTTATGTGCCCCAGGGGCGCGAAATTCTGCCCCGTTTGACGGTGCGGGAAAATTTGTTGCTGGGGTTGGAGGCGCATCCAGAAATGGGGGCTAAGCGGGAACAGGCCCTGGCGGAGGTGTTTGCGCTTTTTCCGGTACTGGAGCGTATGCAGCACCGCTTAGGGGGAAATCTGAGTGGGGGTCAACAGCAACAGTTGGCCATTGCCAGGGCTTTGCTTGGCCGCCCGCGCTTACTTTTGCTGGATGAGCCGACGGAGGGGATTCAACCATCAATCGTTTTGGAAATTGAGGCCGCCGTTCGCCGCATTGTGCATTGCTGGGGTATTGGGGTGCTTCTGGTGGAGCAGCATCTGCACTTTGTGAAACAGGCCGACTTCTACTACGCCATGCAAAAGGGGGGGATCGTGGCTGCCGGCCCCACCAGTGAGTTAACAGCGGAGGTCATCCAGCGCTACCTGTCGGTGTAGGCAGGGCTCCGGGTGCGGGTGAGCTATGATGCCATCCATGGCAACTAACAACGCCCTAGAGGGATTGACGTTCCAGCAGGTGAGCTACACCTATCCCGGTGCGCTGGAACCGGCGGTTGTGGAACTGAATCTGACGATTCCGCAGGGCTACAAGACAGTGATTCTCGGGCGCAATGGCAGTGGCAAATCCACCGTACTGCTCCTGGCGGCCGGTCTCTATCGGGGCTATCGGGGGGTGATCACCTGGCGGGGGGAGCCATTGCAACACCATTGGTCCTGGCGACGACGGATTGGTTTGACGTTTCAGGACCCGGAGCACCAGTTGGTGGGGACGACTGTGGCCGAGGACATTGCCTATGGATTGAATAATTTGTCCCTGTCCCGGTCGGCCATGACCGAGCGTTTGACGCAAATTTTGCAGGATTTTGACTTGGTTTCCTTAGCGGATGTCCCCCTGCATGACCTGAGCCTGGGCCAAAAACGGCGGGTAGCCTTGGCGGGGGTGATGGCCTTGCAACCGGAGCTGCTCCTTTTGGATGAACCTACGACGTACCTGGACCTTCAACAAACCCAAGGGTTCCTGGGGCTGCTGCACCGGATTCACCAGCAAGGTACGACGTTGGTTATGGCCACCCACGATATAGACCTGGCCTACGCTTGGGCGGATTGGGTAGTGTGGCTAGAGGGGGGACGCCTGCGGGTCGCAGGTTGGGCTGACCACGTCTGGAGCTATAGGGAGTTGTTGAATGACCTGGGAACACCGACCTTACAAGCGGCCTGGCAAGCCCTACCGGCTAGCTGGCGTGGTCCTCACCCTGCCCCGAAAACCCTGGCGGCCTGGCAGACGTATTGGCACTGGTGGTTGAATGTAGATGGAGCTTAAAAATTGGTGTATCGAATGGTTTGTGTTGCGGCATTTGGAATTGCTATTGACCGGTCTAGGGCTATTGGTCATCCTGCTGATTGGCGGACTGGCGGCCCGGTTGGGGGCAGATGTCTGGGTGGTCACGGCGATAACGGCAACGGTAGTCGGGACCCTGCATGGCCTATTGTTTTGGCTGGTGCGACGGCGGCAACGACTAGTCCGGCAACAGGCCATCCGCCAAATACGGGAAATGCTCAAGGACCTGGTCAACAATCGGCTACAGGGCATCAAGATGCTGGTTTACTTGACTCAATCCCCCCATGCCACTCCCGACAAGATTGCGGCTCGTTTAGACCAGGTACAGGACCTAGTGAAAGACATTAGGGCCATCATTGACCATATTTCCGATGAATCCCTACAGCAGTGGCGGTCTTACTACCAAACTGTCGTTGACCATATCCAAACCCGCGGGGAATAGACCCAATCGGGGCACTAACGCAACGGTGCAAAACCGGCTTCTTTGATCAATCGCTGGCCCTCGTCGCTGAGAAACATATTGGCGTAGGCCACGCTGGCTTTTTCATCCAACGTGCCATCCCGTTTGATGATGAGAAAGAGCCGCCGGGTAATGGGATAGGTGCCGTTGGTCAGGGCCTCCAGATTGATCTCGCGACCATTGATGTCCGGGGCCACGTAAGGGCTGCCGGCTTCCTTGGCGATGGGGACAATGCGTACCATGCTCTGGTTGACCACTTCCGAAATCGTGGCATAGCCCACCCCACCGGGGGTTGCTCCGACTTTGCGCAGAGAATCGGTGGTGTCCCGGGGTTCGCGGACATTCGGCCCCAGCGCTGCTCCCCCCAACACCATTTCCTTAAAAAAGTCCACCGTCCCCCCCGCTTGCAAATTGCGGCTAAAGGGTACCACCGGCAGATTGGGACCGCCCACCTGTTGCCAATTGGTCACCCTGCCTGTGAAGATGTCCCGCACCTGGGCCACCGTAAGACCGGGGATTTGCACCTGGGGATGGACGTAGATGGCAATGGCGTCATTGGCAATGGGCACTTGTTCCAACCGAAAGCCCCGCCGTTGCGCTCGCTCGTATTCCTCATCCTTGAGAGGGCGGGACGACTGGGCAATAGAAAGCTGACCGTCAATGAGCATTTCAATGCCGGCTCCGGAACCCGGTTTGCCCCCCGGCGGTTCGACGTAGCGCAAGCGAAATTGGGGATGGGCCTGGTAAATCACCTGGTTGATCCGTTCTGACCGCAGGGGAGCAAACGTGGTCGAACCCCCGTAGTTAAAGGTGCCACTGGGAACATCCGGTACATCGGCAATGCGCGCAACGATGGTGATGCCCGCTGTTTGCGTTGCTGGTGCCACGGGAGCTGATGTCGCACCAAAGTCCGGTGATGATGCAGGCCCGCTAAGGTTGGGGTCTGGCGAAGACGTGACTGCTGCTGGCTTCTGCTGGACCATCCGACTGAGCAACCAAAATCCCCCACCCCCCAGAACCGCCACACCCACCAGCGTTGCCAGAATCGGCACCAGGGGCCATCCCTTTTTCAGCCGGTAGCCGCAAATCTCGCATTTGGCTGCCCCTATGGGATTCCGTTCATAGCCACACTGGGGGCATTTGACGTAGCTGTAATCGTTGTAGTCCTGGGTCATGTCCCGCACCAGAACTGGTTTGTTTGTATTGTAGCCGCTACTCAACGCAACGATGCAAAACCGGCTGCCTGCACCAATTGTTGCCCCTCATCACTCAAGAACAAATTGGCGTAGGCCACGTTGGCTTTTTCATCCAACGTACCATCCCACCTGATGATGACAAACAAGTGTCGGGTGATGGGGTACGTGCCGTTACTAATGACCGCCAAATTCACCTTTTGACCGTTGATGTCCGAAGTGACATAGGGGCTACCCGCCTCCTTGGCAATGGGGACAATGCACACCATGCTCTGGTTAACCTGGGAAACCGTGGCATAGCCCACCCCCAGCAGGAGTCGTCCCGAGTTTCGCGGACATGGGGTCCACCGTCTTGCAGATTGCGACTCAAGGGCAGCACCGGCAGATTGGGACCGCCCACCTGTTGCCCATTGGTCACCCTGCCCGTGAAAATATCTCGCACTTGGGCCACTGTCAGCCCTCGAATCTTTACCTAGGGCAATGGGCATTTGTTCCAGCAGGCGACAGCCCCGTATTTGGGCGCGCTGGAACTCCTTGTCCTTGAAGGGTCGGGACGACTGGGCAATCACCAGTTGGCCGTTAATCAACCTTTCAATCCCCGCTCCCGAACCCGGTTTGCCCCCCGGCGGTTCGACAGAGCGCAAACGAAATTGGGGATGGTTAATCCGGTCCGAGCGCAAAGGGGCAAACGTGGTCGAACCCCCGTCGTTAAACAGGCCACCAGGGATACCAGCCATTTGCCCTGCTGGGGCGACCGCTTGGGGGTTGGTATCTGTATCCCAACTACTGGGCAAAGGTGGGTAAGAACCAGAAATCCGCGCTGCCTAGGACCAGTACACCCGCCAGTGTTGCCAGCATAGGAACCCGGGACACTCCCTACGGCGGCCACAGATTGCGCACCTAGCAGCGGTCAGGGGATTTCGGTCGTAGCCACAGCGGGGGCAGGTGAGATAACCACCAGCAGAGTTGTATTCCTGGATTATACCTACACTCTCACCATACCCCGGCAGAACCTGCTACCACAGTGGGTCGGCTGGGGATCGAACCCAGGACCAATCGGTTAAAAGCCGAGTGCTCTACCGCTGAGCTACCGACCCAGACCCAGGCATTTAGTCTAACACAGTTTTACAGACTACCGTCCCTTACCTGGGAGATGGGGAACGCCCCAGGACATAAGCTGTCCCGATACCCAGGACAAACCCGATCAGATGTCCCCACCAGGCCACATAGGGTTCCCGGGGCAAAACCCCCCAGACCAACCCCCCATAGTTCACCAGCACCAGCACCGAAATCAGCAGAGAAACCAGACGCTTCTCCTGCCAGCCAATCCACAACAGATAGCCAAAGAGGGTATAAATCACGCCACTCATGCCGTGTACCGGGCGCGGTCCCAGCAACCAGCAACCTAGCCCGCCGCCCAGCCAGCCCACCAGCAACGTGATCCCATAGCGGCGATAGCTCTGGAGCAAAATCAACCAACTGAAGATGAGAAAGGGGATGGAGTTGGCCAAGAGATGGGCAAAGTCCGCGTGGGAGAAAACAGCAAACACAATACCCGGTAAGCCCCGGATTTGTCGGGGAATGATCGGGATGTTCCAGCGCCCTTGAAACACCACCTGGTCCACCATTTGCTGCCCCCAGGCCGGGAGCAGGAAGTAAAAGGGTAACCCAAAAGCTCGCCGGATTTCCTGCATCACTGAAGTCTGGCTGGTGCCCGGCAAAGCCGAGGAAGGGGGGTTAGGTTTCCGCACGGTCACCCGTTCCCTAAGCGCTTGCTCCTAATTGTGCCATGCACCCCCAGGGTTGAATAACTATGCCCGAGTCAACACCTGACAAGCCCCCGTCGCCTTATCGAAGTAATAGCGGGCCTGGGCAGGAATGACCAATCCCACCGTTTCCCCTACCGTCGGCTGCTGCCCTGTTTTGACCCACAGCAACAGGTCTGGGCCAACCTCCACCTGCACCAGATTCACATCCCCCAACGGTTCCACCAGGACCACCCGCCCCTGCAAATCCCCCTTTTCCGGTGACGTCAGGGCTATGGTTTCCGGTCGGACCCCCACCTCCACCGTCGGCGGCACCGCCGGAAAGCAATGGGCCGGCAGGATGTTCATGGGAGGATGGCCCAAAAAAAGCGCCACCGTCTTGTTGGCCGGGTGCCGGTAGAGGTGTTGGGGGGAACCGATTTGTTGAATCCGTCCCTGGTGCATGACCACAAGTTGATCCGCCAAGGTCATGGCCTCCGTCTGGTCATGGGTGACATAGAGCGTGGTGATGGGCAATTGCTGGTGCAGGCGTTTGAGTTCGGTGCGGGTCTGGTCCCGTAAACGGGTGTCCAGGTTCGACAGAGGTTCATCCAGTAAAAACACCTGGGGTTGCCGCACCATCGCTCGCCCCAAAGCCACCCGCTGTTGTTGGCCGCCAGATAACTGCCCCGGTTTTTGCTGGAGCAACTCCGTTAAGCCCAAAAGTTCCGCCACCCAGCGCACCCGCCGCTGCCGTTCCTGGGGAGGGACACCCCGCATTTTCAGTCCGAACGCCAAGTTTTCCGCCACGGTCATGTGGGGATAGAGAGCATAGTTTTGAAACACCATGGCCACATCCCGCTCCCGCGCCGGCACCTGGTTGACACAGCGCTCCCCCAACCAGATGCGCCCCTGTTGCACCGGCAACAACCCCGCCACCGTACGCAAAATGGTGGACTTGCCGCACCCCGACGGCCCCATCAACACCCAAAACTCCCCATCCGGGATGTGCAAAGAGACATCCGCCACCGCCACCTGCCGGCCAAACTTCTGCGTCACCTGTTCCAGGATCAACCGGGCCATAGCTGCTGCCACCAAAACGCTACCGCCGCCGTTGCCAAGGGGACCGTCAAATTGTCCACCCCATAGTAGGAAAACACCTCTAAAACGGCTGCCACCAGGGCCACCACCGGCACCAGGGGTGTCCACCCCAGCACCCACCCCGTCAACACCCCTGCTACCCCCGCCATCGTTAGCGACCCCTCCCAGGTTTTACAAATGCCCGCCAGTCGGTAGGGATGTTTACCCCAATAGCGCCCCACCACCCCGGCCAACCCATCGCCCCAGCCCATCACCAGCACTCCCAAAACGGCGTATTTGTACTGCAAGCGCGGCCAAAACCAGGCCATCAGCACCCCGATACTCACCGCATAAAAAAATGTCCCCCAACTGCGGCGATTCACGCTGTCAATCACGGACAACAGGGGCACCCAGTGGGAAATAAAGGTGACCAGGGCCGCTACGATGGCCGCACCAATACCGATCCAAGTAGGGACCTGCCACCACCAGGCCAATAGGATCACATTCCCCGTGCCGATATGGACGATCTTGCGTAGCGTCTCCGCATCCGCCTTGGTTGTGCGTTGGACCACCAGGGCGAGGCTCAGCACCAGAAAGAGCCAGAGCGTTACCCCCGCTACTGCACCCCAGGGGATGGTCAGGCCCATTCCTCCACCTGGTCCAGGCGTAACCAAACGGGTGGCGTCGGTACACGGAACTTCAACTGCACGTAGTCTCCCCGGATGTCCAGCACTTCCGCCGGCGACTCAAAGACATAGGCCGACCAGCGGGTGTCATTGGCTTGGGCCTCCAGGCTGTTTTCCAGGCGTTCCCGCTGCACCCGCACCAAGCTACCCTTTTTGATAGCCATCGTTTGCCTAGCTCACTGCATCTTTGAATATTATGGCAGCGACCGGACGCGAGGGGGGGGAAGGAATTTGTTAGGCTGGGTCATGGCAAGGGCCACACCGTAAACCCGCAGCTCAACATGGACCAGGCCCGATGGCAGCAACTGCTCCAGGTTTTGCCCTATCCTGTCCTGTGGGTGGAACGAGAGGCTACGGGACAGTACGTATGGCGGGAGTTGGCTAACGACCCTCGTCGAGATGATTGGATATGGGAACCGCTACGCTCCCTCGCTATTGCTTGCCTGCAACAGCAACGCCCCCGGCGCCAGCGGTTGACCGTTGGCAACAGAACCTATGTGGTGGAGTTAACACCCCTATCGGATAACCAGGCCCTGGGTATTGCTATACCGGCGGAGGAATTGGCCCAACTGGCGGAAGCGGCACCGGTGCTGCTCTGGCTGGCGGATAGACAGGGGTTGGTCACCTACGTCAACCAGCAGTGGACGGTTGTGACCCAAGAGCCGATGGCTGCCGCCCTGGGGGAGGGGTGGTGGCGTCGCGTACATCCCCAAGACCAGGCTCCCTTGCGCCGCTTGTTTCAGCAGGCCATCGCCAGCGGTCAACCCTACCAAGCCGAATTCCGTTTACAGAATGCCCAGGGGCAATACATCTGGTTAGCCTGCCAGGGCCAGCCCCGCTACCATGCCCAGGGGGAATGGGTCGGTTTCTTGGGTGCTGCTGTGGACATCACTGCCCGCCGTCAGGCAGAACAGACCACCTGCCGCCAAGGGGAATATAACCAATTTTTGGTCCAGCTCAGTGCAAACATCCTGCAATCGTTTGACCTAGACGGACTGATGCAGTGTGCGGTGGACCGTCTGCAGGCCCTGCTGCGAGCAGACCGGGTGGCCATTGCGCCGGTGACCCCCGATGGGAAGGTGGCTTTTCGGGTTGAGGCCGTTGCCGAGGACCGCTGGCGCCTGTTGCACACGCAAATCTATGACCCCTGTTTTGACGAACGCTACTTGGCGGCCTATCGGCAGGGGCGGGTGTGTGTGATTGACGATGTAGATCGGGCAACGCTGCAACCCTGCCATCGGGCTTTATTGCAACAGTTCCACGTGCAGGCCAATCTAGTGGTGCCAATTCGTCACCGGGATCATTTCTGGGGGTTGCTGATTCTGCATCACTGTCAACAGCCCCACCTCTGGGACCAGGCAGAAATCCAGTTGGTGCAACAGGTGGCCAATTACCTGGGGTTGGCGTTGCACCGGGGAGAACTCTATGAACGCCTGCGGCAAGAAGAAGCCCGTTACCGCCAAATTGTGGAACAGCAAACCGAACTCATTTGCCGCCACACCCCCCAAAACCAAATCACCTTTGTCAACAGCGCCTTTTGCCGCTATGTGGGCCAAACAGCCAGTGAAGTGCTCCAGCAACCGGCGACGGCTTTTGGTCTAGCGCCTGGAGAACAGCCCCTGGGGCGGGGGGATGGCAGTTGGGGGTGGGTGCAATGGCAGGGGCAACCCATTACCAACGACCAAGGGGAAATCGTGGAATGGCAGTGGGTCGGGCGGGATGTGACGGCAACCCACCAGGCCCAAGAGCAGTTGAAGCTGATGGAATCGGTGGTGGTCTGTGCCAATGATGGGATAGTGATCACCCGCCGGGGCCAGGTGATCTACGCCAACCCCACCTTTTTGGCCATGACCGGTTATTCGCTAGCGGAGCTGCAGGAACGGGGGTTAGGGGAACTGTGCGGCCCCAAAACGGACCTGACCCAGTGGGAGTACCTGCAAAACTCCATGGGCCAGGGGGCTTCGGTGCGGGTGGAGCTGGTGCAGTACAGCAGGGACCAGCGGGATTTTTGGGTGGAATTGACTGTGCTTTCCCTGGGGGCACCGGATCGGGGCGAATGGGTGTGGGTGTACCGGGACATTACCGGACAAAAACAGATGGAAGCCCGCCTGCTCTACGAAGCCACCCACGATGCCCTGACGGGTCTGCCCAACCGTAACTTTCTCATGGATTGTCTGCATCAGGCCCACCAGCGCTGTCAACCCCAGCAGGGACGGTACTATGCGGTGCTGTTTACCGACCTGGACCGGTTCAAGCTGGTCAACGACAGCCTGGGCCACACCATCGGCGATGAAATGTTGCAGGAAGTAGCCCGGCGGTTGCAGCAACACCTACGCCCCGGCGACACCCTAGCGCGCATTGGCGGCGATGAGTTTGTCGTGCTCCTGGAGCCGGTGACGGGGGTAGCGGAGGCGGTGGCGATGGCCGAGCAGTTCTTGCAGGTGTTGCAGCAACCCTTTGTGCTCCAGGGGCAGGAGGTGGTGCTCAGCAGCAGCATCGGTATCTGTCTCAACGACGACCCGGATTACGGCCCGGCGGACATCCTGCGCAATGCCGACATCGCCATGTACCAAGCCAAATTGGCAGGCCGCTGCGGGGTGCAGGTATTTCAACCGGGTATGCATGCCCAAGTGATGGGACAACTGGCGCTAGAGACGGCCCTGCGGCAGGGACTGGCCCAAGAAGAATTTGTCCTGTACTACCAGCCGGTGGTGCATCTGCAAACGGGAGCTATCGTGGGCTTTGAGGCCCTACTGCGTTGGCAACAACCCCAGGGACGTTTGGTGATGCCGGGGGCGTTTATCCCCGCAGCCGAGGAGTCCGGGTTAATCCATCCCCTAAGTGAGTGGGTGCTAGAGCAGGTCTGCCAGCAATTGGCCCATTGGCACCAGCTACGACCCGACGTGACGGTGGCGGTCAATCTCTCGGGACGCCTGTTCCGACGGACACCTGCCCTGGTGGCCCAAATTTTGACCGCCTTAGACCGCTGGCAACTGCCACCCCGGTCCCTAGTGCTGGAGGTGACCGAGGGCATCCTGATGGCCGACCCCCAGACCGTGAGTCAGGCCCTAAGTGAATTGCGGCGCCACGGGGTGCAGGTGAGCATTGACGACTTCGGCACCGGCTATTCTTCCCTGGCACGGCTGCAACATCTGCCGGTGGACTGCCTAAAAATCGACCGGTTGTTTATCCAGCAGATGACCCAGCGGGGGGCGTTGGTCAAGGCCATCATCACCCTGGCGCTGACCTTGGAAAAGGATGTGATTGCGGAAGGTATCGAAACCACGGAGCAGTTGGCCCTCCTGCACAGCTTTAGCCCAGCTGACCGGATTTACGGGCAGGGGTATTGGTTTGCCCCTCCTTTACCGGCAGCAGCGGCCACCGAACTCCTGCAGTCACGTCCCTGTTGGCCCAGGGAGTAAATCGCTCCCCAAAACCAGTATATTTAGTTGAGGAAGTGCAGCAGCGGTCTAATAACTATCAGGTGCAAGTCGCAATTATTGGCATGGGCTATGTGGGCCTGACGACGGGGGTGGCCCTGGCCTACTTGGGGCATCAAGTGGTGGGGTTAGACGTGGATGCCCGGAAAATTGCCCGACTCCAAGGGGGGGAAATCCCCATCTACGAACCCTATTTGGCCGAACTCCTGCAATTGGTTCGTTCCCACATCACCTTCACTACGGACTACGCCACGGCCATTGCCCCAGCCCAGGTGGTGTTCATCGCCGTGGGCACCCCGTCCCTGCCGGATGGCAATCCCGATTTGACCTATGTGCGCCAGGCGGCCCAGGGGATTGGGCTGCACCTGGCCCAGCCGTTTACGGTGATTGTCAATAAATCCACGGTTCCCATTGGCAGCGGCAACTGGGTGGAGACGTTGATCGAGGAAGCACTGCGGCAACGACCGACCCCCGCCCCCCGCTTTGCCGTGGCCTCCAATCCCGAATTTTTGCGGGAGGGGTCGGCGCTCCATGACACCTTTTACCCTGACCGGGTGGTGTTGGGCACCCAGGACCCCCAGGCGTTGGAAATCCTGCACCAGCTTTATCAACCCATCCTGGAGCAGAGCTTTACGCCCCCCAGTTTTTTGCCCCGACCGGAGAGCCTGGCAGCGGTGCCCCTGGTGACGGCGGATTTGGCCTCTGCCGAACTGATTAAGTACGCAGCCAATGCGTTTCTGGCCTTGAAGATCAGCTTCATCAACGAAATTGCCCAATTGGCGGAGCGGGTCGGGGCGGATGTGACCCAAATTGCCCGGGGAATTGGGTTGGACAAGCGCATCGGCAGCCAGTTTTTACAAGCGGGCATTGGCTGGGGTGGTTCTTGCTTTGGGAAAGATACGGCAGCCCTGATTGCCACGGCGCGGGACTACGGCTTGGGAATGCCCATCGTCCAGGCCAGCCGCTTGGTGAATGCCCAGCAACGCCAATTAGTGGTGGATAAGCTCCTACAGACGCTGAAAATTCTCAAAGGGCGGCGAGTGGGATTGCTGGGCCTGGCCTTTAAGCCCCACACGGATGACCTGCGGGATGCCCCGGCCTACGACATTGCCCAGCAGTTGCTCGAGCGGGGAGTGGCGGTGCGGGTGCATGACCCGGTGGCTCTGGAACGGGCACAGCGGGAGTGGTCCAAGTTGGCGGTGCAGTATTGCGACGACGTGCTGGCCCTGGCCCGGGATGCAGATGCGCTCGTGCTGGTGACCGACTGGCCCCACTACCAAGAATTGCCCTGGGAGACCCTGACGCGGGTGATGCGCCAGCCCCTGCTGATTGACGGGCGCAATTGCCTAGACCGGGAGCGACTGCGGCAGGCGGGGTTTACCTATCTGGGAGTGGGGCGCTAATGGGGGGGACGGTTCTGCTGACGGGGGCGGCGGGGTTCGTGGGGAGCCATCTCACCGACCGCTTACTGCAGGAGGGCTACCGGGTGATCGCGGTGGACAATTGCTGCACGGGGTCCTGGGAGAACCTGGCCCATTTGGTTGACCACCCTCACCTGCAGCGCCTGGAACACGATGTGACTGCCCCCCTAGAGGTCAGCGAGCCCCTGGACTGGGTGATGCATTTTGCCAGCCCAGCCTCGCCCCCTAAGTACCTGGCCATGCCGGTAGCCACCCTGCGGGTCAATGGCGAGGGGACATATCACCTATTGGAGTTGGCCCGGCGACAGGGGGCGCGGTTTTTTTTGGCCAGTACCAGCGAGGTCTACGGCGACCCCCAGGAGCACCCCCAGCGGGAGGACTATTGGGGCCATGTCAACTGCATTGGTCCCCGGGGGGTTTATGACGAGGCCAAACGCTATGCTGAAGCCCTAACCCTGGCGTTTCACCGGCAATACGGGCTGGGGGTGCGCATCGTGCGTATCTTTAATACCTATGGCCCCCGCATGGACCTGTACGACGGGCGGGTGGTGACCAACTTCATCCGCCAGGCGCTGCGGGGAGAGCCTTTAACGGTGTACGGGGATGGCCAGCAAACGCGCAGTTTTCAGTACATTGATGACCTGATTGAGGGGATTGTGCGGCTGATGGGGGTGGATTACCCGCATCCGGTGAACTTAGGCAACCCCCAGGAAACGACGGTGATGGCATTGGCCCACCTGGTGCAAGAATTAACAGGAACCCAGGCTGGGATCACCTTTGCCCCTTTGCCCCAGGATGACCCCAAACAACGCTGCCCGGACATCACCCTGGCCCAGACCAAACTCCAGTGGTCGCCCCAGGTGGACCTGCGCACGGGTTTGCAACGCACGATTGCGGAGATACGGCAACGATGGCGGTGTTAGTGACAGGGGGCGCGGGGTACATCGGCAGTCACACCTGCAAGGCCCTGGCCCAGGCGGGTTATCAGCCGGTGGTGCTGGATAACTTTAGTACGGGCCACCCCTGGGCAGTGCGCTGGGGACCCTGGGTAAGGGCGGATTTGGCTGACCGGGACAAACTCCTCGAGGTGCTGCACCAACACGACATCCAGGCGGTGATGCACTTTGCGGCCAATGCCTACGTAGGGGAATCCATGGCGCAGCCGGCCAAGTACTACCGCAACAATCTGGTCCACACCTTGAACCTGCTGGAGGCGATGGTGGCGGTGGGCGTGCGGACCATCGTGTTTTCGTCCACCTGTGCTACCTATGGCATACCCCAGTGGTTGCCCTTGACGGAGGACCATCCCCAACAGCCGGTGAATCCCTATGGGGAGACCAAACGGGCCATCGAACAAGCGTTGCACTGGTTTAGCCAGGCCTATGGGTTGCGCTATGCAGCCCTGCGCTACTTTAATGCGGCGGGAGCTGACCCGGAGGGAGAACTGGGGGAATGCCACGACCCGGAAACCCACTTGATTCCCCGGTTGTTGCTGTCTCTACTGGGGGGGGAACCGGTCACGATTTTTGGCACCGATTACCCAACCCCCGACGGTACGCCAGTGCGGGATTATATTCATGTAACGGATTTGGCAGCAGCCCATGTGCAGGCATTGGACTATATCCAGACCCACGACACCAATCTCATCCTGAATCTGGGCACGGGCCGGGGCTATTCGGTGCGGCAGGTCATCGAAACGGTGGAGCAGGTGACGGGGCAAAAGTTGGCCATGCAGGCCGGCCCCCGACGTCCGGGCGATCCCCCCATCCTGGTGGCGGATGTCACACGAGCGCAGCGAGTCTTGGGCTGGCAACCCCGCTATTCCGACCTGCCCACCATCATCGCCACGGCCTGGCGCTGGCATCAGCAACACCGCCCTAACGTATGATGGGTGATGCCATCGTTAGTAGAGTGCAAAGACGACCCTGCTGACCCTGGGCGAGCAATGGCGGCCATGAAGGTTCCCTGGCGGCGCTGGTTACGGCAGCTACAAGCAGTGGTGGTGTTAGGACTGCTAGGGCTGTTGCTGCTGGCGGTGGCCACCGGTTGGCATGCCCTAGCCGGTGGGGTGACCCTATTGGCCCTGGCGGTGGCTTTGGTGTCCTGGTGGGAACCCTTGCAGCGGCTGTTTCAGGAAATCCCGCCAGAACAAGCATCCCTGCTGTGGGGGGGCATCGCCGGTTTAATCGGTTTGATTGGCCTGGGCGTGTGGGTGTGGGGCCAGCGGGGGTTGCCCATCAATTGGGATGCGGTTTCTGCCCTGGGGGAAAGCCTGGGGTCGGTCGGGCAAATCCTGGTGGCGGTGGTGGCCGCTGTCATCTCCTGGCAGCAGTACGTGATTTCTAAAGTGCTCACGGAGCAGCAAAACCGCATTACCCAGCAACAGACGATTGATGCCTATTTCCAGGGCATTTCTGATCTGGCCTTGGATAACCAGGGGTTGCTGGAGGACTGGCCCCAGGAGCGCATGATTGCCGAGGGCCGCACCGCCGCTTTGCTTAGCAGTGTCAATGCCGAGGGCAAGGCCAAGGTGGTGCGCTTTTTGTCCATGGCGAAACTACTGACGCCCCTGAAGCGGGACCAGCGTCTGGGTCGCCCCATCCTCGACGGCAACGGCCTGTACCAGGAGGACCGGGAAAACGGGGAACGGGTGATCAACCTGGGCAGTATGTTGGCGGGGGCGGACCTGGCCGGCACCGACCTGCGACGGGTGGATTTCAGCGGCGCGGATTTGAGCGGCACCGATTTTAGCCGTTGCAACCTCAGTCGCGCCAACTTCGCCATGAGCAATCTCCAGGGGGCCAAATTTGTGGGGGCCAATCTCCAGGGGGCCATTTTTTACTACGGCGACCCAGAGCAGTTGGACCAAGCCAGCCCCCACCAGCCCTGGGCCCAAGGTCGTCGCCCCAATCTGCAAACCGGCGCCTACACCGGGGCCATCGTAGAGGATGCCGATTTCACTGGTGCCATGCACCTATCCGAAGCGCAACGCTTTTATCTGTGTGCCTGGGGCGGCCCGCGTACCCGCAGTACTATTCCTGGCGGTTGTCACGGCATCCCCGACAAGCGCTACAGCGGCTAGAACATGCGTTCAATGCGCTCGTGCCGTTGCCAAGCCCGCCAGCCCCGCCAGCCGGTCACCCCCGCCCCCAGCAACGCCAAGCCCGCCAGCCAGCCGTAGCCGTGCACCAGTAAAATCGTCGCGCAAATCAGCAGGCTACCTGTGAGGACGTGATAGTTCCCTGAAGCTTGTTGAGCGCTCAAGCGCCGGACCAGACGTTCCAGTTCCAGGGAGCGCGTGCGCAGCACCAAGTCCCCCCGCTCCAGGTGGGTCAAGGTCGTTTCCAGGCGTCGGGGCAAACTCAGGGCCGAATTGCCCATCTGGGCCGCCTGCCGTCCCAATTCCCCCAACAAATCCAAATCCCCCTGGCGATTGCGGTTATCCATCAGTTGTAGTGCGTAGGGCGCCGCCACCGTAAAAAACTGGAAATTTTCATCCAGCCCCCGCCCCACCCCCTCCAGCGTAGAAAACGCCCGCAGTACAAACGTAAACGTCGCCGGAAAGCGGAAAGGCTGATCATAGGCTAGCGCATACAGGTCCTCGCTGATGGCCGCCACCGACTGCAGCTCCAGGGGTTTGTCCAACAAGTTATCCAGAATGTATTGCAACGAGCGGCGCACCGGTCCCATGTCCCCCTGGGGCACCAAGGCCTTGAGGTCCACCAGTGCCTGGATCACCCCCTCCGCATCCCGGTTAACGATACTCATGAGCGTTTGCACCAGCTTTTCTTTCGTCCGGGGGTGAATCCGCCCCATCATGCCGAAGTCGTAGAAAATCAAACTGCCGTCCGGGTCCACGGCGATATTGCCCGGGTGGGGGTCAGCGTGGAAAAAGCCATGGTTGAGCACCTGCTCCAGGTAAGCCCGCGCATTTAATTCCGCCAAGCGTTTGCGGTCCAGGCCCGCCGCCTCCAGGGCGCTGTAGTGGCTAATTTTGATCCCCGGCAAATACTCCAGCGTCAGCACCCGCAGCGAGCAGTAGCGCCAATAGACCCGGGGCACTTTGACCCAGTCCACCCCCCGGAAATTGCGCCGAAATTCATCGGCATTGCGCCCCTCGTTCAAGTAATCAATTTCCTCATACAAAATACGACGGCATTCTTCGTAAATCCCCAGCCAGTCCCGGCCCGGCCCCCATTTAGGGTGATTTTGGAAATAGCGGGCAATGTCTTTGAGAATCGCCAGGTCAATTTGAAACAACTGGCGCAGGCCGGGCCGTTGCACCTTGACCACCACCTGTTCCCCCGTTGGCAACTCCGCGCGGTGCACTTGTCCCAGACTGGCCGCTGCTAGGGGGGTCGGCTCAAAGTGAAGAAACAACTTTTCAATCGGTTTCCCCAAATCGGTCTCGATGATTTTGGCCACCTGGTCCATGCCAAAAGCCGGCACCTGGTCCTGGAGTTGGGCCAGTTCCTCGACATATTCCGCCGGGAAAATATCCGCCCGGGTGGAAAACAACTGCCCTACCTTAATAAACGTCGGCCCCAAATCCAGCAGACTTTCCCGCACCCAAACAGCAATCCGGCGTCGCCGGGCCGCCCGTTTTTCCGGCGTTGGTCCCCCCGGATAGCTCCAGCTTTTCTCATACCACCACTGGGCTGCCAGGAAGCGCAGGACAAACAGCCAAATATCCACAGTCCGTCGCCAGCGGGAGTAGTGTTCCCGGTTCCAACGGTACTGCCTGGTGCGCACCTGGAGGACCACCCTAGTTCTACTGGCGATAACGCTTCCGCTTCAGTTCCGCACGTAAACGGGCGATTTCGGCACGCAACTCATCCAGGGCCGTTTGCAAATCGGGCGGCTGGGCTGGGGCTGGTGCAGTACGGGTACGCCCTTGGGCTGCTTTCTGCTCCTCCTGGGCTGCCCGCTCCAAAATCATCTGAATCTGTTGCCGCAGGGCCTCCCGCTGTTGGGCATCCCACCGCCCGACACCCGCCAACAATTCCCCAAACAGATGACCCACCTGTTCCGTCAAGGCCTGGGCCAAGGCTCGACCCACAAAAAATGCCCGCACCACGATACTGATCCCTCCCCTTCCGCCCAAATTATAACGCTTTACTCCCGGCAATGGCGTTTATCCGGGTTACTCTAGGAATAGTTCCTCTCTTGCGCCCCTACCTATGGCTGCCCCATCCCATCTGCCCGCCATGTGGCCCGAGTTAGCCCGTCGCTTCCCCACCCTGATTGCGTTGGAAGAACCCCATCGGCAGCCCCCCGTGCGCCTCACCTATCCCGAAGTAGCCCAGCAAATCCAGGAATTTGCCCAAGGATTGCAGGCGCTGGGGTTACAGCCGGGGGAACGGGTAGCCCTGTTTGCCGACAACAGTTCCCGCTGGCTGATTGCCGACCAAGGGATTATGTTGGCAGGGGGGGTGGACGTGGTGCGCGGGGCTCTCGCTCCGGTGGACGAACTGGACTACATCTATCGCCACAGTGACAGCCATTTTTTGGTGGTGGACACCCCGGAACTGCTCCAGCGGTTGGCCCCCCATCTGCCCGACTGGCAACCGCGCGCCACCATCCTGCTGTGGGGGGAAGGCCGCGACGGTGTCCTGAGTTTTGACCAGGTGAGGCAACGCGGAGCCAATCATTCCTTCCAAGCCCCCCATCTCCGGCCTGACTCCCTGGCCACCCTGATTTACACCTCCGGCACCACCGGCCAACCCAAAGGGGTCATGCTCAGCCATGGCAATTTGTTGCACCAATTGCACAACCTCCACGTCGTCTTTACCCCCCGCCCTGGCCACATCGCCCTGAGTTTGCTCCCCACCTGGCACAGTTACGGACGCGCTTGCGAGTACTTCCTGCTATCGCGGGGCATTCACCAGATTTACAGCACCCTGCGCCATTTCAAACAGGATTTGACCCGCTTTCGCCCCCATCACATTGTCGGCGTGCCCCGCCTATGGGAGTCCATCTACGATGGGATCGAGCGGGAATTGCGAAAACAACCCCCCAACAAGCAACGGCTGGCGCAACGTCTGCTAGGGCTGAGCAAACGCTATATCTACGCCAAGCGGGTCTACCAGAACCTATCCCTGGACCCCCTGTACCCCTCCTTTCGGCAACGGCTGGTGCATGGCCTAATGGCCCTGGCACTCTGGCCGGTGCATCGTCTGGCCGACCGACTGGTGTACCGCAAAATCCGCCAAGCGGTGGGGGGACGCCTGCGGGAGGGAGCTAGCGGTGGCGGCGCCCTCGCTCGTTTCCTAGACGACTTTTACGAAGTGGTGGGGATCACGATTGTGGTGGGCTATGGGTTAACGGAAACCTCCCCAGTCTTGACGGCCCGGCGGGTGACCCACAACCTGCGCTACTCCGCCGGATTACCCCTGCCCCAAACCGAAATCAAAATCGTGGACCCGGAAACCCGCCAACCCTTGCCCGTGGCCCACAAAGGACTGGTGCTGGCCCGGGGACCCCAGGTGATGCAGGGCTATTACCGCAACCCAGAGGCCACCGCCCGTGTGCTGGATGACCAAGGCTGGCTGGACACGGGGGATTTGGGCTGGTTAACGCCCCAGGGGGATTTGGTGCTCACCGGTCGCCTCAAAGACACCATCGTGCTCAGCAGCGGCGAGAATATCGAACCCCAACCCATTGAAGACGCCTGCCTACAAAGCCCCTACATCAGCCAAATCATGTTGGTGGGCCAAGACGCTCGGCAACTGGGGTGTTTGATTGTCCCTAACGAATCCGCCTTGCAGGCGTGGGCCGAAGCCCAGGGGCACCAACTGCGCCTGACCCACGAACCGCCGGTTCCCGGGGTTTACACCCTTGCCAGCCCCGAAGTCCTGGAACTGTACCGCCGCGAACTCCAGGTTTATTCCCAAAACCGCCCTAGCGTGCGTCCCTTTGAGCAAATTGGCCCCTTTCGGTTGCTAGCCGAACCCTTTAGCATCGACAACGGCCTCCTGACCCAGACCCTGAAAATCAAACGCAACGTGGTCATGGAACGCTACCGGGACCTCATTGACCAGATGTATGCCTAAGCAGGACTGCTTTTGACAGAATCGGCGGCCATTTGTTAACTTAAATAAAATTTAAGGAACAGCGGCTATGGAGGCATTGATCCCGATTGGACGGGGCAAGCAGGCGCGGCGGGCCTACGGGATTGACGAAATTGCCCTAGTTCCCGGTACAGCCACCCTTGACCCGGCATTGACCGATACCCATTGGACGATTGGGGGCATTTCCCGGGAAATTCCCATCATCGCCAGCGCCATGGACGGGGTTGTGGATGTCCGCATGGCGATACGCCTGACGGAATTGGGGGCGCTGGGGGTGTTGAACCTGGAGGGCCTGCAAACCCGCTATGAGGACCCCGACCCCCTACTGGCGCGTATCGCTCAGGTGGGCAATGAAGAATTCGTGGGCCTGATGCAGCAGCTTTACCAGGAACCTATCAAACCGGCGTTGGTGACGGCCCGGATTCAGGAAATCAAACGCCAGGGGGGGATTGCAGCTGTCAGTTGTACCCCCGGCCGGGCCAGTTGGTTAGGTCCCTTGGCGGCAGAGGCGGGGGCCGATTTGTTTTTCGTCCAGGCGACGGTGGTTTCCCCCACCCACTGGGCCGCACCGGGAACCGAAGCCCTCAACCTGGAGCGTTTTTGCCAGGAGATGCCCATGCCGGTGGTGCTGGGGAATTGCGTGACCTATGAGGTGGCCTTGAACCTCATGCGGGCGGGGGCAGCGGCAGTGCTGGTGGGGATCGGCCCAGGGGCAGCCTGTACTTCCCGGGGAGTGTTGGGGGTCGGTGTACCCCAGGCGACGGCCATTGCTGATTGTGCGGCGGCGCGGGAGGACTACCAGACAGAAACGGGGCGCTATGTGCCGGTGATTGCCGATGGGGGTTTGGTCACTGGGGGTGATATTTGCAAAGCCATTGCCTGCGGGGCCGATGGGGTGATGATCGGCTCACCTTTAGCCCGGGCGCAGGAAGCTCCGGGACGGGGGTACCACTGGGGGATGGCCACCCCGAGTCCGGTCTTACCCCGGGGCACCCGGATTCGCGTGGGAACAACAGGGACGCTGGAGCAAATCCTGCGGGGACCGGCGCTGCTAGATGACGGCACCCACAACCTCCTTGGGGCGCTCAAAACCAGCATGGCTACGGTGGGGGCCAAGAACCTGCGGGAGATGCAAAAGGTGGAGGTGGTGATTGCACCGTCGCTACTGACGGAGGGCAAGGTCTATCAGCGGGCGCAGAAGCTGGGCATGGGCAAGTGATGGTACTGCTCCCTCCACCCAGTCATGGCCGACCTACCGGGCCGCATACCCAAATTTTTAAGACCTCTGTACGTTGTCTTCCCCGACTCCCTAAAACTTTGTTTATAATAAGGTAGTGCGGAGACGCAAGTTTCCGTTCACTCCTCACACCACACTCTGGCCTAAGCTGGTGCTTAGGTCTTTTTTTTGCGCCAAGATGGGTGATCACCGGTTTTGTGGTAAGATAGACGGTGCGAATCGAGAAAGGATGGACATCTATGTCTGAAGCAGCCGCAGTTACCGATGCGACCTTTGAGCAGGAGGTGCTCAAGAGTCCGATTCCTGTGCTGGTTGACTTCTGGGCGCCCTGGTGTGGTCCCTGTCGCATGGTGGCTCCGGTCGTGGATGAGGTGGCACGGGAATTCGCGGGCCGGGTCAAGGTGGTCAAGCTCAACACGGACGAAAATCCCCGCACGGCTAATGAGTATGGTATTCGCAGCATCCCCACCCTGATGATTTTCAAAGGGGGCCAAAAGGTGGATGTGGTGATGGGGGCGGTTCCGAAAACGACGTTAGTGAAGGCTTTGGAACAGCATTTGTAAGCAGGGGGACTGGTCATGGCGCGACGTTGTCAACTGACCGGTAAACGGGCCAATAATGCTTTTGCGGTGTCCCACTCCCACCGGCGCACCAAACGCCTGCAGGAGGTGAATTTGCAGTGGAAGCGGGTCTGGTGGCCGGAGGGGCGCAAGTGGGTGCGGTTGCGGTTGTCCACCCAGGCGCTGCGCACGCTCCAACGGCGGGGTTTGGCGGCAGTGGCCCGAGAGCAGGGGATTAACCTGCACGCCCTGTGAATCCTCCTTTCCGTATCGGTAATGGCTACGACATCCACCGACTGGTGCCGGACCGTCCCTTGATCCTAGGGGGGGTACAAATTCCCTATCCATTGGGTTTATTAGGGCACAGCGATGCCGATGTGCTGACCCATGCCGTTATGGATGCCCTGCTGGGGGCTTTGAGTCTGGGGGATATTGGGCACTACTTTCCCCCGGGGGACCCGCAATGGGCCGGCGCTAATAGCATTCGGTTGTTGCAGCAGGTCCGGCAACTGGTGGTGGAGCGGGGATGGCAGGTGGCCAATGTGGATGCGGTGGTGATTGCTGAGCGCCCCAAGCTCAAACCCCATTTGCCGGCGATGCGCCAGCGGTTGGCGGCTGCCTTGGTGGTCACCCCCGACCAGGTGGGGATCAAGGCCACCACGAATGAGGGCCTGGGACCCATTGGCCAGGAGGAAGGCATTGCCGCCTATGCTGTGGCGTTACTGATGCCCCATAGCAGTTGACGGATTCGCGAAACTTTGATTAAGCTTGGAAGCGTCAAACCTTGGTTTTACCGCTGTTCACGGCCTTGTTTTTTAACCAAGGATGAGCGCTCAGCCGGTTTCATGTGTAGATTAGGTGAGGCGTAACCTATGAACAAAGAAGAGTTGGTCACAGAGGTGGCCTCCAAGGTCGGTACGACCAAAAAAGTGGCGGAGTCGGTCCTAGACGCCATGCTGGAAGCAATTATCAATTCGGTCGCTGCGGGTCAGAAGGTGACCCTGGTGGGCTTTGGCTCCTTTGAGGCCCGCAAACGCCAAGCCCGCGAAGGGCGCAACCCCGGCACCGGTCAACCGTTGCATATTCCGGCCAAAACGGTACCCACCTTCTCCGCCGGCAAATTGTTCCGGGAACGGGTGGCCAACGGTGCTGCCAAGCAGCAGTCTTAGAAGCTATCCTTTAGAGCTGCAGGTGGGCGGTGAGCTGATGCCAGGGGGTGCGGTACCAGGTTGCCAACCGTGCTAGCTCGGCTGCCAGGGAGTCGGTGGCCGGCCAATCAGGTGCGTCATAGCCCAATAGGCGTAACCCGGCCACCCATACCGCCGGACTCACCCAGTACTGCTGTCCGATTGCCAGCAGGTTCCAGGGGGTACCGTGGGCTTGAGTGAGGGTAGTCTCAATCCAGCGCAGGACTTGGTCGGCGGCAGGCACTGGAGGACGATGGGGGGCTAGGTAAATCGCTTGGGGTTTGGTTTTGGCTACTAACCAGCGCAGGTGCAGGGGGTCGGGGGGCAAGGTCCATAGGATGAGAACGTCATGCTCACCCGTGGGCCGGTCATAGGTGAGATGGGGATAGCCCCTTAGGGTCGGCCGCCGGTAGCCGTACAGCAAAAACCGGGTGGTGGGTTGGGCCGCGACAAGGTCCTCTAGGTGGGTTAAAGGCTGGCAGGTAGGCATCTGGGCCACCGATGGCGGCAAGGGTATCTCTAGTTGGGGTAAGGGACGGCGGGCGCCCAGGAGTTCCAATTGCACCTCCTCTCGCCCCTGAAACTCGTTGCGCCGCAGGGTGTAGGCAATGTCCAGGCAATCCGGCAGGGGTAGATGTTCGGCCCAGCCCCAGGCTACTACCTCCTTTTCGCCGGTGCGGTCGCGTACTTTGAACTTGGCGTGACGTCGGTCTTTGCCAACAGTGGCCTGCTCGACCAGCCGCACCCGTGCACTCCAGAACTGGGGAGTTGGGTTGTCAATGCCGTAGGGTTGCAGGCGTTGCAGTTCGTCATAAAAGGCCGGTGTCAGTTCCCCCAACTGGGCCTGGGCGTGTACCTGCAATAGAGGTTGTAGGTGATGGGGTTGCAAGCAGCGACGACCAAAAGCCTGCAGGGCTGCTTTCCACTGGGAGAAATGGGCCGCCTGTAGGGAAAATCCCCCCGCTGCCCGGTGACCTCCATAGCGTTCGAGCCACTGCCGACTGGCATGCAGGGCCTCGTACACATGAAATTCGGGAATCCCCCGCGCCGACCCCCGGATGCGTGTTTGCCCCTCGTCTTCGTAGGTTCCTAAAAACACGGGCACCCCGTAGCGTTCCACCAAACGCGAGGCCACGATGCCGACCACCCCGTGATGCCACCCCGGTTGCACCAACACCTGCACGGGTTCCTGGGTCAGGTTGGGGGGCTGCTGCTCCCACAGAGCTATGGCCTCTTGCTCAATCTGGTCGCACAACCGGCGACGTTCCTGGTTAGCGGCTTCACAGGCCTGTGCCCGCTCCTGGGCTACCTGGGGGTCATCGGTGGTCAGGAGTTCAATCACCACCTGGGGGTCCCCCAGACGACCAATGGCATTGAGACGCGGCCCCAGTTGGAACCCGATATGGTCCGGGTCAAAGTGATCCACTTGCGCCAGGCCCGCCACGGTAATCAGCGCCCGTACCCCCGCCAACCGGGAAGCCGCCAGTAAGTGCAGCCCCTGCTTGACCCAGCGGCGATTGACCCCCGTTAAAGGTGCCAGGTCGGCAATCGTCCCCAAGGTAAACAATTCCAGCAACGGTTCCGTGGCCGCCGGGTCATACCCCAGATGCTCCAGCAACGCCTGTCCCAGGATGTAGGCCACCCCCACCCCAGCCAAACTCCGGTAGGGGGAATCCGCCGGGAGCAAGCGGGGATTCAAGATGGCCTGGGCAGGGGGCAGTTCCGGGGGTGGTTCGTGATGGTCCGTAATAATGACTTGCATCCCCAGCGCCACCGCCAGGGCCACCGGGCCAGGAGCGGCAATCCCGTTGTCCACCGTAATCAGCACCCGTACCCCTTGAGCGTGAAACTCCCGCACAATCCGCTCGTTGATCCCATACCCCTCCTGCATCCGGCTGGGAATGGCGTAGTCAACGGTGATCCCTACCCCCCGCAACAACCGCAATAACAGGGCTGTGCTGGTCATGCCATCCGCGTCGTAGTCCCCACAGATGGCCACCGGGTATTTCTGGCGGGCTGCCTGCTCCAGGATGGTTACGGCTGCGGGCAGGTCGCGAAAGTGTTCTGCCGGCGGGGGCAAGGGTTCCGGTTGGGGGGCCAGAAACCGGCGGATGTCCCTTTCTGTTTGCAACCCCCGCTCCCACAGCACCCGCACTGTCAGGGGTGATAACCCCAGCTTGTGGGCCAATTCCTCGACCCGGGGCACCGGCGACGGCAATAACCAGCGCTGGGGCGGCCAACGGACCATCGCTACCCCTTCGTCCGGTGTACTTCCACGCTCACCTGGCCTGGGAAATTGGGAATCGGCGGTGCCACCTTGGTCACCCGCACCGTCACCCCCCGCACCAATGGCCACGCCAGCACCTTTTCCGCCAAGACATGGGCCAGTCGCTCCAGTAGGTAAAACCGCGCCCCGGCAATGGTGCTCTGCACCTGCTCGATCACCCCCCGGTAATCCACCGTGTCGGCAATGTCGTCCGTCTGCGCTGCCTTTTCCAGGGACAACTCCAGCTTCAGGTCCACCGCAAACCACTGCCCCAGCGTTCGTTCCTCTGGTAGGAACCCCGTGTAGCCGTAGGCGCGGATGTTGTGCAGGTAAAGGGCGTCCGTCATTGGCCTAGAACTGGTCCTTGCGGCTGCGTAAACGGGCAAAGACGGTGACCGGGTCCGTGCTGCCTGTGGCTTGCTGAACCGCCGGCACATCCCAGCGCAAAAACGGGTTGATCCGCTTTTCCAACCCCAGGGTGCTGGGAATGGTGGCTTCCCCCCTTTGCCGCCGCGCCCGGACCTGTTGGGCATAGGTTTGCAAGTCGGCATTGTCCGGCTCCACCGTCAGGGCAAAACGCAGATTATTTTCCGTGTATTCGTGGGCACACCACACCCGAGTGTCATCCGGCAACGGCCGCAATTGCGCCAGGGAGTTGAGCATCTGGGCCGGCGTGCCCTCAAACAACCGCCCACAGCCCCCGGAAAACAACGTATCCCCGATGAACAAATCCCCCGGCTGGTCCGCCGTCGGCAAGAAGTAATAGGCGATGTGGGCCTGGGTATGACCGGGAACAAACAAAATCTCTGCCCGCCGTCCGGCAAACGTCACCACGTCCCCAGGGGCCAAAAACACCCGTTGTCCCGGAATCCGGCCCCGGTCTTTCTCCCCGCCGTACACCGTTGCCTGGGGGAAACGGGCCAGCAAATCCAAATTGCCCCCCACATGGTCCCCGTGATGGTGGGTGTTGAAGATGGCTGTCAAGGTCAAGCCCTGCTCCTGCAAAAACCCCAACACCGTTGCCGGTTCTGCCGGGTCCACCACCGCCGCCTGGCCCCCCGGCCCATCCCACAGCACAAAGATGTAGTTGTCCCGCAGCGCCGGCAAGCAGGTGATGTGCATCCTAGATTACTCCCCATTCGCCCGTTGCATTTTAGCACAGGCCGCCCGAGCGCCGAAAAGTAGGGATTTGCCATAATAGGGGTCGGAAATCCTGTGGGGACTGGCCATGAACATGGATGTCGCTAACCTACGTCTGGACTACAACCGCGATACCCTGTTGACGGCCGACCCAGACCCCTGGGTGCAATTCGAGCGCTGGTTTGCCGAGGCCTGCGCTGCACCGATTCGCGAACCCAACGCCATGACCCTAGCGACGGTGGATGAACAGGGCCACCCCGACGCGCGCGTGGTTTTGCTCAAGGGCTTTGACCGGGACGGCCTACAGTTTTACACCAACCTCACCAGCCGCAAGGGACGGGATTTAACCCATTGCCCCTACGGCGCCCTGGTCTTTTGGTGGGAACCCCTGGAGCGCCAGGTGCGGTTTCGGGGGCCAGTGACCCTTCTTTCTGCCGATGAATGCGACGCTTACTTCCGCCAGCGCCCCCGCGCAAGCCAAATCGGTGCCTGGACCTCTCCCCAGAGCCAGGAAATTCCCGACCGACAGGTGCTGGAGGACCGCTTTGCCCAACTGGTGCGGCAGTACGATGGTCAAGACATTCCCCGACCCCCCTACTGGGGTGGCTACCGCCTGACCCCCCACTGGATTGAGTTCTGGCAGGGGCGTCCTTCCCGCCTGCACGACCGCATCGCCTACGACCGCCAACCCGATGGCACCTGGCGCCAATACCGCCTGGCCCCCTAAAAGGTTCGCTGTGAACACTTCTCGCCGGGGTACTCCTGTTACAACTTTCTTAACCCGGTCCGCGTAATACGCACCTGGCGCTTTGTCAAGAATTCGTTTATATTTCTTAACTAAGCGTTATGGTGAGTAACCGGGGTGTTGTGGACCCGGAGGAGGTTGTGATGGACGATCAACCCTTTGAGTTATCCCTGGAGCAGGAGTTCAGCCTGCGGTCGTTTGAAACCCAGGTGCGGCAGATGAGCCGGGAGCAGGCCCAGGAGTTTCTGGTCAAGCTCTACCACCACATGTTGCTCAAGGAGAAAATGTACCAGCATTTTCTCAAGTTCCAGTGGGGGATTGAGCCGGGGCTGTGAGGCCAGGATGAGCCGCGATTTCTGGTCGGATTCCGGGGGGAATCGGGCCGGGAGTCGGCGGTGACCATTGCCAGCGGGATAGAATGGAACAGCTGGGGTTCATGTCCTGTAGGTGACAGAAAAACGGTTTGCCAGTATTCCAGAAGCATTGGCGGCTCTGCGCGCGGGCCAAGCGATCGTTGTAGTGGATGACGAGCAGCGGGAAAACGAGGGGGATTTAGTTTGTGCCGCCCAATTTGCCACCCCCAGCATGATTAATTTCATGGCGGTGGAGGCGCGGGGGTTAATTTGCCTGGCCTTGACGGGGGAACGGCTGGATGAGTTGCAGCTGCCCCTGATGGTGAGCAACAGCACCGACCCCAACCAGACGGCCTTTACGGTGAGTGTGGATGCGGCGCCGGAGTTTGGAGTGACGACGGGGATTTCCGCCGAAGACCGGGCCAAGACGATTCAGGTGGTGTTGGACCCGCGCACCCGCCCGGAGGATTTACGGCGACCGGGGCATGTGTTTCCCATTCGCGCCAAACCGGGGGGTGTGCTGGAGCGGGCCGGTCACACGGAGGCGGCGGTGGATTTGGCGCGCTTGGCGGGGTTATATCCAGCGGGGGTGATTTGTGAAATCCAAAACCCGGACGGTTCCATGGCGCGGCTGCCGGAGCTGTTTGCCTACGCCCGCAAGCACAACCTACTCATCATTAGCATTGCCGATTTGATCCAGTATCGGTTGCAGCATGAACGGTTTGTGGTGCGGGAGTCGGTGGCGGATTTGCCGACGGAATTCGGTCATTTTCAGATTTACGGCTATCGCAACCGGCAGGACGGTTCGGAACACGTAGCCATTGTCAAGGGGGACCCGCGCAACTTTCCCCACCAACCGGTGCTGGTGCGGGTGCATTCGGAGTGCTTAACGGGGGATGCCCTGGGGTCGCTGCGCTGCGATTGCCGGCGTCAGTTGCAGGCGGCCTTGAAAATGATCGAGCATGCGGGCCAGGGGGTGGTGGTCTATCTGCGCCAGGAGGGGCGGGGCATTGGTTTAATTAATAAGCTCAAGGCCTATGCGCTCCAGGACCAGGGCTTTGACACGGTGGAGGCCAACGAAAAGCTGGGGTTTCCAGCGGATTTGCGCAACTACGGGGTGGGCGCCCAGATCCTCCACGATTTGGGGGTGAATCAGATTCGCCTGATCACCAACAATCCCCGGAAAATTGCCGGTTTGCGGGGTTACGGGCTGACGGTGGTGGAGCGGGTGCCCTTGATCGTGGAAATTACCCAGCACAATTTGCACTACCTGGCCACCAAGGCGGACAAGCTGGGGCATTTGTTGCTGCAAACGTACCTGATGGCCCTGGCGTTGCACTGGCGACGGACTCCCACCCCCACCGAACGCTACACGTATCTGGAAAAGTTGCGCCACTTAACAACCCTGCATGACCTGCGCCTGCGGGAGGTGACCCGGTCAGTGGCGGCGGCGGTGTTTGACCATGCCGAACTCATTGTGCATTTGGGGTTTGACCAGCCAGATTTGGCCTCCCCGAACTGGTACCGGCAACCGGATCATCCCTACTACCAAGCCGTTATGGCCATCCTGCAACAGGTGCATACCTGGCCTGGTTTGCGCTCGTTGGAATTTTTGCTGGCGACGGGCAAAGACCCCCTGCTCAACCTACAGGTACAACTGGACCGCCGTCCCTACCCCAACGATGCACCCCTGACCACGCAGGTCATTTATCAATGGCCTTGTGAATAATACCGCCTCCCAGGAGCAGGTCGTCTTGGTAAAACACGGCGGCTTGTCCGGGAGTGACACCGAATTGGGGTTCGGCGAATTTCACTTCCACCGTGCCATCAGTTTGGGGCACCACCCAGCAGTCCACCGCCGGCGACTGGTAGCGGATTTGCACCTGGCAGGACAAGGGGGTGGTAGGCGGGGCGATACTCACCCAATTCAAGCGATGCACGTAGCAACCCAGCGACAGGGCTTCTTCCCGCGTTCCGACGATCACCCGGTTGTTGGGGGCATCCAGCGCTAGGACGTAAAGCGGTTCCGGTGCGGCGATACCCAGGCCCCGCCGTTGCCCAATCGTATAGTGATGCACGCCCGAGTGATAGCCCAGTACTTGTCCCTGGCGATTGACGATTTCTCCTTGTTTGGGGGGCAAATAGCGGTCCAGAAATGCCTGCATGGAGCCATGGGCCTCGATGAGACATAAGTCCTGGCTTTCGGGTTTGGTGGCCGTCGCTAGACCATACTGGGCTGCTAGGGCGCGGGTTTGGGTTTTCGTGAGTCCACCGAGGGGAAACAGCGTCGCCGCCAGGTGTTCCTGCTCCAGGGTGTAAAGAAAGTAAGACTGGTCCTTGCGACGGTCCACGGCCCGACGGAGTTCGTAACGTCCCGTGTCCGGGTTAAAGGTGATGCGGGCGTAGTGACCGGTGGCAATGCGTTCAACTCCCCAGGTGTCCCGTGCGTACTGCAACATGGGGCCGAATTTCACCCAGCGATTGCATTGGGAACAGGGTAGCGGCGTAGTACCTTGGCTATAGCCCTGCACCAGGTAGTCCATAATTTGGCCCCGGAACACCTCCCGCATATCCACCACATGGTGGGGAATGCTCAATTGGGCGCAAACCCGGGCCGCATCCACCATGCCTTCGCTGCAACACTGTCCCTTACCGGGCATCAGCCACAGGGTCAGGCCGATTACGTCATAGCCCTGGGCTACCAAGTGCGCAGCAGCGGTGGAGCTATCCACACCCCCTGACATGCCCACGACGACCCGTTCCTTCTTCATACTTAAACAACAACACTCTTTCTTTATCTATTATGACAGGGGATGCAGGGGGTGCGGGGGCATTGCAGTCTTACATGAGTTTCAATTCCTTTCAATCCCGCATACTCTTGATATCCGCGCCTGTTACCCTTCGGTTTTCGGGTTTCAATCCCTTTGAATCCCTTTCAATCCCGCAACCGGGATGAAGAGTTTGAGACTGTCAGGATTTTGGCCAACGCTTTACCGAGTGATTGTTTCAATCCCGCATACCGGGATGAAGAGTTTGAGACTAGTCCTGGTGTCGATTTCCGCAAGATTTTACAGGACGTTTCAATCCCGCATACCGGGATGAAGAGTTTGAGACTGTACGGTGTACCCAACAATGTCAGGACCCGACATAAGTTTCAATCCCGCATACCGGGATGAAGAGTTTGAGACCCGACTTTATCAGGTCCTGCGCCGATTTTCTGGCCAGTTTCAATCCCGCATACCGGGATGAAGAGTTTGAGACAAGATTGCCGGATTCTTGGCCAGGGATGTCGTGGGGTTTCAATCCCGCATACCGGGATGAAGAGTTTGAGACAAAGGGAACTGCCTGACCTAGAACCGCATGACATCATGTTTCAATCCCGCATACCGGGATGAAGAGTTTGAGACGTAACGCTCTACCAAAGCCTTGC